>JAUHWP010000118.1 GCA_030424645.1 Alphaproteobacteria bacterium | reverse complement strand
TGTCGACACCCGCCGCATCGCGATACGGTTGGAGGGTGTCCACTGCCGCCCGCGACACCGGCTTGAACACCGATTGCGGCGTGGACGCGCCCAGATCGCGTATCAGGGTTGCGGCAATCGCCCGCTGGAATTCCTGCCCTTTGACCTGGTATCGCGCCCCGAAATAGAAGCTGACGACCACACCCATCAGCCACCACAGCGGTTCAGGCACATGCGCCACACCTTCCATGCGCGCGGCGAACCAGTCGGGGCTGATCATGGCCGATGCAAACAGCGCCAGCGTCGACAGCGCCAGCGCCGGGCGCGGCACCCGGTTCACCCCGTCCATGAAGCGATTGAACCGACCGCTATGCGCGGTCAGAAACTCGGCCCGAAACGCATCCAGCGCCGCCTGTTGCAGGTCGTTGTCGCGGATCGCCGCTGCCTCGCTGTTCTCGCGAAACACCTCGGCGGTTTCGCGCACAATGTTGCCGCCTTGCCCGAACAGAAGCGTAAAGATATTCCCAATCAGCCCCATGCGGCGGTCCTTTCACGATGTTCCTGGTCAGAGAAATGGTATCTGGCCGACAGAAATTCCTCGGCGCGGGTGATCCACCCGCCCTTGCCGCCATTGCGACGGCGGGCATATTTGCGCGAGGTCGGTCGGCGGTCGGCCAGTCGGTAGTAATAGTTGCGCCGTTCGATCCCATAGGCATCGACCAGATGGTCGGGGGCGCGGCGGATCGCGTCGCGCGCAATGCCCAACGTTTGCGGGCCAAGCGCGCCGTCCACGGCCAACTCGTAACCCATCTTGCGAAACAGCTCTTGCAGGATACGCACGGCATTGCTGCCCGCGTTCACATACATGTCGAAGACCGAGGCTTGCAGCGGCTGCGGAAGCTCCGACAGTCGGGGTTTCTGAAAATAATGGGTCAGAAAGATGTCGCGGGCCTGATCGCGGGTCAGCCGTTTCACGTCGTCCGGCGTGATCTTCCCGTCACGGTCCAGATCCAGCCCAAGTCGCCGCATGGTGTGAATGGTCACACCGTATTTCGTCGCGCCCCCCGGATCGTCCGGGTCGTTCACGAAGCCGCCCTCGCGGGCGACGATTTCGGTTGCTATCTGTTCAACGCTTTTCATCTGCGCCTGACCCCGCATCTGGAACACGGGGCACAGGCTGGTCAGGAAGCGTTAAGAAACCTCAAATCAAGAGGTCGGCTCGACATACACACCGCTTTCCTTGAGGCTGTCCAGAACCTCTTTCGGCATGTAATCTTCGTCGTGTTTTGCAAGGATTTCCGTGGCTTGGAACACACCATCCACATAGGTTCCGGTGCCGATCATGCCCTGGTTTTCACCAAACAGGTCAGGCAACACGCCGGTATAGGCAACAGGGACAACCGCCGCCCCGTCCGTGACCGAAAAGGTCACGGTCTCGCTTTGCCCGCGCACCAGCGTCCCGTCTGACACCAGACCGCCCATGCGGAACACCTCGCTCTCGCTGGGTGGCTCGGCCAACACCTCGGTCGGCGACCGGTAGTAGTTGATCCCGTCCTTCAGCGCGTATCCGATCAACCCGGTCGAAACCGCAAGCGCGACAAAGGCCAGAAGGATGATCTGGATCCGCCGTTTCTTCTTCAGACTTTTCAAACCAGCCATAATCGGCTCCTTTTCAAAAGCTCAGGGAAAGACCGGGGGCAGCATCAGCCCCGTTGTCTCGTCCTCGCCCAACATGAGGTTGGCGTTCTGCATCGCCTGGCCGGACGATCCTTTGCACAGGTTGTCCAGCGCCGACACAATCAAAGCACGCCCCGGTACGCGATCCCCCACAACGCCAAGGTGGCATTGGTTCGATCCCATCACGTGCCCCATCCCAGGCAGTTGGCCCTTGGGTAGCACAGTCACAAACGGCTCGTCTTGATATTGCTCAATCAGGGCCGCATGAATTTTATCAGCATCCCCGTCAACATAGCAATCCGCAAGAATGCCGCGGTTCACCGGCACCAGATGGGGGGTGAACATGATCTGGACCGGACGCCCGGCCAGAAGCGAGAACTCCTGATCGAACTCGCCCAGATGCCGGTGCTTGCCACCGTGGGCATAGCCCTGCACATCGGTCGAGCGTTCGGCAAACAGCATGTTTTCCTTCAAGGATCGCCCGGCCCCCGATATCCCGTTCTTCAGATCGCAAATGATCCGGTCAAGGTCGATCAACCCCGCCGAGATCAGGGGGCGCAGCGCATATTGCACCGTCGCCGCATTGCAGCCGGTGCCCGCCACCAGCCGCGCAGTGCGGATATCTTCGCGATAGAACTCGGTCAGGCCGTAGACAGCGGTTTTCTGAAGTTCGGTCGCCACATGGGGGGCGCCATACCATTTCTCGTATTCCGCCGGATCGCGCAGCCGGAAATCGGCGCCCAGATCGACGACTTTCACACTGTCAGGCAGATCGCGCACCAGCGCCTGGCTCAACCCGTGTGGCAAGGCCGCGAAGGCCAGATCGACGGTGGCGAAGTCGATCTCGTCCATCGTTACCAGCTTGGGCAGATCAAGGTGGCGCAGATGCGGATAGACATCCGCCATGTCCATCCCCGCCTTGCGGTCGGCCGACAGGGCGACGATTTCCATCGTCGGATGGGTGGCGATCAGCCGGACAAGCTCAGCGCCGGTATAGCCGGACGCGCCAAGAATAGCGATTTTGTGGGTCATACTGACCTCCTGCGAATTCGTCGAATGATGTAGTGCTTTTGCCGGCCAGCTTCAATCAGGCCGCTTCGAACGTGATCTTTCGTCGCAGAAACTGGGTGGCGCTGTTGGACACGCGGCTTGGGTCGCCCGTGGTCAGAAACTTGGAAACCGTGCCTGTCCCCCGCATGTCCGGATGCCGGTCCAGATAGTAGGCCAGGCTTTCAGCAACCAGATTGGCCTGGCTGTAAACCTGCACATCCTCGCCCAGCGCGGTTTGGAAAACGTCTTCCATCAACGGATAATGCGTGCAGCCCAGAATGGCCGCCTCGGGCTTGGGCATCTTGCGCTTCAGGGCATCCACATGGCTGCGCACAAGCGCTTCGGCCAGGATCATGTCGCCCTCTTCGATGGCATCCACGACACCACCACAGGCCTGGGCCTCGACATCCACGCCGATGGCCCGAAACGCCAGTTCGCGCTGAAACGCACGGCTGGACACGGTCGCAGGTGTGGCAAACAGCGCCACATGCTTCACCGCAACTTCGCGCGGGGGGGAGTTGTCGCCCCAGTCGCGTTCGGTCAACGCCTCGATCAAGGGGACAAACACGCCCAAGACCCGCTTGTCTTTGGGAATCCAGCTTTCCTGCATCCGCCGAAGGGCCGCAGCCGACGCGGTATTGCAGGCCAGAATGACCAGATCGCAGCCCTGATCCCAAAGGGCCTGCACTGCCCGTGTGGTCAGGTCGTAAATATCATCAGCATCGCGCACCCCATAAGGGGCGTGGGCGCTGTCGGCGTAATAGACGAAATCGACATCCGGCAGGCGTTTCGTCACGGCGTCCAGCACCGTCAGCCCGCCAAGCCCTGAATCGAATACCCCAACTGCCATTGTCTATGGTCCTGTCCGTGTTGCCTTGGTGCAAGCCATAGGTCCGTTTGCCACGGAAATCCATCACCGATTGCGCGCTGCGACGATTATCCGCCCTGTTGCGGCGTCGCAGCGCCAACCGGTACTATTCAGCCGCCTGTGCCAAAGGGGCCGTTCCGCCGAATTGCGCCAACAGCTCGGCCCGGCGCGCGGCGACTTTCTCCACGTTCCCCTCTTTCACCGGGCCGAAGCCGCGGATCGTCAGGGGCAGCGCGGCAAGCTCTTGCGCGACCGGCAGATTATCGTCCGTCAACCCGGCCAGAACGGTTTTCATATCCGCCTCATACTCGGCAATCAAAGCACGCTCGGTCCGCCGCTCGGGTGCCCGCCCGAACGGGTCGAACGGCGTGCCACGCAAGACTTTCATGCGGGCCAGCCACGGTGCAGCCGTTTCAAACCACGCCCCGAAGGCACGCTTTTTGGGCCGCCCGTTGGGGTCCTCACCACTCAGAATCGGCGGGGCAAGGTGATAGGTCAGCTTCAAATCGCCATCAAACTCGGCCTCGGCCTTGGCGCGGGTCTCGCACAACATCCGCGCCACCTCGTATTCATCCTTATAGGCCAACAGCTTGTGATAGCTTTTTGCGACCGGCTCTTTCAACGGCTCGGGCATCTGGTCCACAAAAGCGCGATAGCGTTTCGCCAGCCGTGCGTTCTGATAGGTCGTCAGATGATCCGCCCGGAAATCTATGATTTCGGCCAGTGTCCTTGGCTTGGCAATCACTTCGCTTGCAACCATCTTTGCGGCCTCTTCGGGATACAACACCGCCCAACGCCCCAGTTCGAAGGCACGCTTGTTGCGCTCGGGGGCCTGGCCGTTCAGTTCGATGGCATACATCAAGGCGTCATGGGTCAAGGGCACGATACCTGCTTGCCAGCAGCCCCCCAGAACCATCATGTTCGAGAAGATGTTGTCCCCCATCAAGACCCGCGCCAGCTCGGTCGCGTCGAACATCGACAACCGGTCCCGCAACCGCGCCTCAAGCGACAGCTGCAGTTGATCACCGGGGATGGCGAAATCGGTATTGCGCGTAAACTCCCCCGTAATGGTCTCGTGGCTGTCCACGACTGCACCCGTGCGCCCGGTCTTTGTCAGACCCAGGGTGGTATGGGCGGCGGACACGACAAGATCGCAACCGATCAGCGCATCGCATTCACCCGTTGCCACGCGAATGGCTGAAATATCCTCGGGCTTCTCAGCCAGGCGCAAATGCACGGTGACAGCCCCGCCTTTCTGGGCCAGCCCGGCCATTTCCATCATCCCGACGCCCTTGCCGTCGATATGGGCCGCCTGCGCCATGATCGCACCGATGGTCACGACACCCGTGCCCCCGACCCCGGTGATCACGGTGTTGAAGGTGCCGTCAATGGCAGGCAGCGCGGGCGCGGGCAGATCGGGCAGATCGACCTCGGCGGTCGCGGCCTTTTTCAGCTTGGCACCTTCGACAGTGACGAAGCTGGGGCAGAAGCCGTTCACACAGCTATAGTCCTTGTTGCAGCTCGACTGATCAATGGCGCGCTTGCGGCCAAGTTCGGTGTCGACCGGCACGATGGACACGCAATTGGATTGAACCCCGCAATCGCCGCAGCCCTCGCAAATGTCGGTGTTGATGAACACCCGCTTGTCCGGGTCGGGAAACTGCCCGCGTTTGCGGCGACGACGTTTTTCGGCGGCGCAGGTCTGAACATAAAGAATGACCGACACGCCCTTGATGTCACGGCATTTCTTCTCGACCGCCAACAGTTCATCACGGGTGTGATGCGACAGACCCTTGGGGAAGGCCGACAGGTCCACATCTTCCTTGTCGTCATAAACAAGGAAGATATCCTTGACGCCCATCGCCTGAACCTCGCGCGCGATGCGCACGGCGTCCAGCCCGCCTTCATTGGTCTGGCCACCGGTCATGGCAACCGCGTCGTTGAACAATATCTTGTAGGTGATATTCGCATCCGACGCCAAGGCGGCCCGGATCGCGAGGTTGCCGGAGTGGTTATAGGTTCCGTCCCCAAGGTTCTGGAACACGTGCCCGGTTTTCGAGAACGGTGCTTCGCCAATCCAGTTGGCACCCTCGCCCCCCATCTGGGTGAACCCAATGGTCGAGCGGTCCATCCACTGAACCATATAGTGACATCCGATCCCGGCATAGGCGCGCGACCCATCCGGCAGCTTGGTCGAGGTGTTGTGCGGACAGCCTGAACAGAAAAACGGCAGGCGTGCCGCGATGTTCGGGGCGTTGTCAGCGCCCTTCGCCTCGGCCAGCATGGTCAGCCCGGCCTTCACGGATTCAGTGCCGCGCCCTTCCTCGATCAGGATATCACCGATTTTCTCGGCAATCATGATCGGGTCCAGCGCATAGCGGGTCGGGAACAGTTCCAATCGGCGCCCATGTTCCCACGTATCACCCTTGTGCCAACCATAAACGCGCCGACCGCCACGATCATCGAAGATCGCTTCCTTGATCTGCACTTCGATCAGCTTGCGTTTTTCTTCGACCACCACGATCAGGTCCAGCCCTTCGGCCCATTCATGGAAGCTTTCCATATCCAGAGGGAAGGTCTGCCCCACCTTATAGGTGGTAATGCCCAGCCGTTCGGCTTCGGCCTCGTCAATGCCAAGCAGGCCAAGCGCATGGACAAGGTCCAGCCAGTTCTTCCCGGCGGCGACGAACCCGATTTTTGCACCCGGCTTGCCCCATTTGCGCTGGTCGATCCGGTTGGCGCGGGCATAGGCTTCGGCGGCAAAACGCTTGTAGTCGATCATCCGCGCCTCTTGCGGCACGGGCTGGTCGCCCAGACGAATGTTCAACCCGCCCTCGGGCATCACGAAATCGGGCGTGACAAGCTGCATCCGGTTCGGATCGCCATCCACGACCGAGGTCGCCTCGACCGTGTCTTTCATCACTTTCAGGCCCGCCCAGACGCCCGCGAACCGACTTAGCCCATAGCCGTAAATGCCATAATCCAGAATTTCCTGCACACCCGCCGGGCTGAGGACCGGGATATAGGCATCGACCATCGCCCAGTCCGACTGGTGCAGCACGGTCGAGCTTTCGCCCGTGTGGTCGTCGCCCATCGCCATCAGCACACCACCATGCGCGCTGGTGCCGGCCATGTTGGCATGGCGCATCACGTCGCCCGTGCGGTCGACGCCCGGCCCCTTGCCATACCACAGGCCAAAAACCCCGTCGAAGGCCCCTTCGCCACGCAGTTCGGCCTGCTGGCTGCCCCACAGCGCGGTCGCTGCAAGGTCTTCGTTCAGGCCCGGATGGAACTTGATGTCGTTGGGTTCCAACACCTTCTTCGAGCGGCCCATCCAAAGGTCCACTGCCCCCAGGGGCGAGCCGCGATAGCCGGTCACATAGCCGGCGGTATTCAGCCCCGCCGCCCGGTCGCGTTCCTTCTGCATCAGCATCAGGCGGACAAGGGCTTGCGTGCCGTTCAGAAGCACCTGCTTCTTACTCAGGTCAAATCGGTCGTTCAGAGTGATGTCTGGCTTGCCCATGACGCACCTCCCAATACGTTGCAGTGAAACTGGCTTGAAACAGATTATAGGTCAAAGATTATGACCTATCAATTCATTTCACATCACAATCCGTGCTGGAAATCGTTACAATTCTGATGATAACACTGTGCAAGTTTTACGCGCTAACAGATTGTGGTTCTTTCAGTATGGATTGGGACAAGCTCAGAATATTTCACGCAGTGGCGGATGCCGGCTCGTTGACCCATGCGGGCGATGCGCTGCATTTGTCCCAATCTGCGGTGTCCCGGCAAATCCGGGCACTGGAAGAAAGCCTGAACGCCACCCTTTTCCACCGTCATGCACGCGGACTGATTCTCACCGAACAGGGTGAACTGCTGTTCGATGCCTCGCGGTCCATCAATCAACGGATCGAAGCCGCCGTTGCGCGGATACGTGACAGCAAGGAAGAAGTGTTCGGCGAACTGCGCGTCACCACCACGACCGCCTTTGGATCGCTGTGGCTGGCCCCGCGCCTGCCCAAGCTCTATGAGAAATACCCCGACCTCAAGATCGACCTGATGCTGGAAGAACATGTGCTGGACCTTCCCATGCGCGAGGCCGACGTTGCGATTCGCATGAAAGAGCCAAGCCAGGCCGACCTGATCCGCAAACGCCTGATGGACGTGCATATGCGGCTTTATGCAACGCCCGCCTATCTTGCGGAAAACGGTATTCCCGAAACGCTGGAAGACCTGTCGGAACATCGGTTGATCTGCCAAAACACCTCGTCCGCGCAAGTCCGGGCCGGCGCGGACCTGGCGCGTGAATTGCTGACCTATGACGTTAAGTCCTTGCTCACCGTGAACAATTACTTCGGCGTGCTTCAGGCGGTGCTGCACAATCTTGGGATCGGGATGCTGCCCGACTATGTCACGCAGGACATACCCGAGGTGCAGCGCGTGCTGCCCGACGTCGAAAGCAAAGAGATTCCGGTTTTTCTGGCCTATCCCGAAGAATTGCGGGCCTCGAAGCGCATCGAAGCATTCCGGGATTTCGTGGTCGAGGAGCTTATCGAGCACCGGAAGGGTCGGCAGGACTGAGGTTCCGTCAAACGGCACCGGGCCAAGCCAGTAAAAAATGATGTTTTTTGGCAACACCCGAGAACGGGGTAAACGCACTACTGTATACCAAAGTCTACCAAAACTTTGGCTTAACATGTTCTAAAGACAGGGAATATCGGGGGCATACTCTACTTATTCGGGATTCCGTCCCACTTTACCAGCACAGCTATGCACTTATCGCATAGCTGCAATGCAGCAAATTCCCTTGATCCGCCCGTTCGGGGACCCTAATTCTTGTTCAAAGCCGATGGTTGAGCTTCGCTCTAATCGGTTTTTACCTCCCTGTTGGACTTGGCCGGGCTTTGCCCGGCCTTTTTTTTGCCAATCGCGCATTTGGCTTTTGGCGCCAACGCCTTTGCTCTTTCCCATCACGCACGCTTCGCATAAAAGGCGCCAACCGAAGCCTATGGGGGAAACGGGCATGACCGAGCCGAAGATCACCGAGGACCTGATTGCAGCGCACGGGTTGAAGCCCGATGAATACGATCTGCTTCTGGAAATCATCGGTCGCGCGCCAACATTTACCGAGCTTGGCATCTTCTCGGCCATGTGGAACGAGCATTGTTCCTATAAATCCTCCAAGAAATGGCTGCGCACGCTGCCCACCGACGGCCCGCAAGT
>JAUHWP010000117.1 GCA_030424645.1 Alphaproteobacteria bacterium | reverse complement strand
CAGGTATCCCAGCACAAGGTTGGCATCGGTGGTGGTCGGACGCTCGCCCCCCTGCCCGTAACAGGCCGGCCCCGGCTCGGACCCCGCCGATTGCGGGCCCATCTGCATCAGGCCCATCTCGTCGATCCACCCGATCGAGCCGCCCCCGGCCCCCAGGGTTTCCACCTGGATCATCGGGATCCCGATGCGATAGCGCAGGAAGTCGATATTCTTGTTGACGTTGGCCTTGCCATCCTTGGTCAGGGTGATGTCGAAGGACGTGCCGCCCATATCGCAGGTGATGATGTTTTCGTCCCCCCACGGCTTTGCCACGTCAAGCGCCGCCTGCGGGGCCGAGGCCGGACCGGAATTGATCGCATAGACCGACTGGTCCGACACCACCTTGCCAAGCGCCAGCCCCCCGTTCGACTGGAAATACCGCACCGGATGCTTCGACCCGAGTTCGCGGAAATACGCATCAATGGCATCGACATAGCGTTGCAGGATCGGCGCAAGATAGGCATTCACGATCGCGGTCGATGTGCGGGTATATTCCCGCACCTGCGGATAAAGCTGACTGCCGATCGTCAGCCGCACATCCGGCATCATCTCGCGCACGATCTCGGCGGCGCGGGTCTCGTGGGCGGGATGCAGCACCGACCAGACAAAGCTGATCGCCACGGATTCCACGCCCTCGGCGATGAAATACCGGCACGCCTCGCGCACCTCGTCCTCGTTCAGCGGTGTCCTGACCGACCCGTCCGAAATCACGCGCTCGGACACACCCCGGCGCAGATGACGCGGCACCAACATCGTGGCGGGTGGGTAATCGGGGTCATAGCGATACCCGTCTTCCTTGTGACCAAGGCGGATCTCGATCGAATCCTCATGCCCCCTGGTGGCAATCAGGCCGGTCTTGGCCCCGTTATGAGTGATCAGCGCATTCAGCCCCACGGTGGTCCCGTTGATGCACAGGTCCGAATTCGACACGATCTCTTCGGCGGTGATCCCGGTTTCCTCGGTGATCAGCCGCAGACCGTTGCGAATGGCCTTTGTCGGCTCGCTGGGGGTCGACAGCACCTTGAAGATCTGCACCCCGCCATCCTGACCGGCCAGAATGAAGTCGGTGAACGTGCCGCCCGCGTCGATGCCCAAACGATATTTGCTACGCATGAGAGTAATCCTTTCAAATCAGAGGGTTCAGGCCGCCGCGCGGGCCTTGGCCGTGGCCGCTTCGTCCACGGTCAGTGTTTCGGGATCGGCGATCACCACGCCATAGTCGAGCTTCGCGCCCTCGATGGACACCAACCCGCTGCGGATATCGGCGACCACCTTCTGCACCTCACGCTCAAAGGGGTTGCCGTATCCACCACCGCCGGGGTTGATATTGGCGGCACGCTCGCCGGGCTTGATGGTCTCGATCACGTTGTCGGTGATGATCTGGGTGTCCCCGCCACGGGTGACTTCCAGCCGCCCGACCTTCTTTTCGACCATGGCCGATTGCGCCCCGGCCGCCCCCATCGCGGGGATCCGGCGCCCCTCGCCAAAGGTGATCAGGGTCATGTCCCGATCCAGCGGCTCGACCTCCCACCGGGTGCCCGATCCGCCGCGGAACTTGCCCGCACCGCCGCTATCGGTCATCAGCCCGTATTCGTGAATGATGATCGGATAGGAATGCTCCAGCATCTCGATATCGCCGCTGGTCAACGCGCCGAAACAGCATTCCGGCCCACAGGCATGCCAGCCATCCTGACTTGCCGTGGCCCCTGCCCCCGAAATGATCGAGGCCAGAACCATCGTGACATATTCCTCGTCATGCCGGGTATCCCAGCCGGCGATGTTGCAGCCATTGGCATGGCCCCAGGACGCCGACACCTTTTCCGGCGCGGCCTGTTCGAAGGCCAACCGCACCGCGTCGGTCAGGGTCTCCATCGGCGTGGTGGTGCAGTTCATATGCGGCGCGGGCGGCTTGGCGTTGCACAACGTGCCCTTCGGCCCCATATCCACCGTCACATTTCGATACAGCCCCTCGTTATAAGGCGGCGGCAATTGCGCGAACATCATCAGGCCCAGATAGACCCCGGAATAGGAATTGCCTTCATAGGAGTTGATGAAATACGGGATCTGCGGCGGGCTTTCGATTTCGATATGACAGGCATCGCCCGTGATCGTCACCGTCGCGGTGATGTCGAAATCGCCAAACCCGTGGCCCGCATCCTCCAACACCGCGGTGCCGCTATACCTGCCGTCCGGCACGCGGGCGATCAGGCCGTTCATGTGCCGGTTGGCCATGGACAGCAATTCCTCGATACAGTCCTGCACCACCTGCTTGCCGTATTTGTCCATCAGGGCGATCAGGTTGCGCGCACCGACCTGGCAGGCGCCGATCAGCGCGTTGAAATCGCCTTCCTGATCCCGCCGCGCCCGCATATTGGTCAGAAGCAGGTTCAGCACATCCTGCCGGGGCACGCCCTTGTCCCAGATCTTCACCGGCGGAATGCGCAACCCCTCGGCAAAAATCTCTTTGGCTTCGGGGTTGTATCCGGCCGGGACCGGCCCGCCGATATCGGTCAGGTGGCCCTTGCAGACGGTCCAGAACACCAGCTCACCGTGATAGAACACCGGGTAATACATGCAGGTGTCGATGATATGGCTGCCGGCATAATCAGGGTCGTTATGCAGGATCAGGTCGCCCTCGCTGATGTCGCCACCAAAGAACTTGTCCACCGCCTTCATCGCCGGGATCAGGCTTCCAAGGTGGATCGGGATATCCTGACCTTGCAGGATCATCTCGGGCGTATGATTGAACAGCGCCGTGGAATAATCATGCGCAAGGTTGAAAACCGAACTGCGCGCCGTCTTTTCCAGCGCCATCGTCATCTCGCGCTGCGTGGTTTCAAGAACGCCTCTCACCACGGAAAGCGTGATCGGGTCGACTTGTCGTTCTGCCATGTTATCGGTCCTCTGCTTGGGTGCAGGGGCTGCGCCGAAAGGGGGGTGATCGGTGGTCCCGATCCGGCACGCGCCGTCCGCACGTCGATCTGCCAAACAGGGTTCCCGGGAAATCGATTCTGGTCTTGACGATCCGTGCACAACGGCTTGGCAACCGGCGCAGGAAAATTTGTCAACGCGCGCAGGATCAGTTGACGCAGAGCGCAGACCGCCCGTTTTCCTTTGGTTCTGGACGTTCCGTCACGTATTCTTGACAATGGGAGGACATTTTGATGACAGCCGCGTTCCGCTTTTCGACGGGTGCGACAGAACCGCAGCATCGTTCCAGCAAATGGAATGCGGTGGTGTCAGAAGCCTATTTTCCGCTTGAACTGCAATTCCGCGATCCGGTTCGTTTCAACGGCGAACTTGCCCGCTCCACGCTTGGCCATGTCGGCATGTCGCGGCTTACCTCGGACCCGGTGAACTATGAACGCCGCCGCGCCCATATCCGCCACGCACAGGAAGAGGAATATCTCGTCACCCTGCCCCGCACCAGCTCGGTCGAGTTTCGCCAGATGGGCCGCGATGTGCGCTGCGACCCCGGTGGCTTCATCCTTGAACGCGGCGACGAGCCTTATCGCTTTCTCTATGAACGGCCCAATGACCTCTACGTGCTCAAGGTCAGCCGCCGGGCATTGGCCGAACGTGTGCGCCAGCCCGACCGCTTCTGCGCCCGCGTGATCGACGCCACCACCGGCACGGCCGAGCTTTTCGCCGCCATGGTCAGCCATGCGCAGGGCCAGATCGACGACCTGACCCCCGCCGCGCGCGAAACCATCGGTCGCCAGCTTCTTGAACTTCTGGGCCTTGCCCTGAACGATGCCTCGGACGCCCGCGAAAGCGGCTATTCCTCGGTGCGCGCCGCGCATCTGTCCCGGGTCGAGAAATTCATCCGCGGCAACCTGAAAAACCCGGACCTGTCGCCCGATCTGATTGCCGATGCCTGCGGCATCTCCAAGCGTTACCTGCATGACCTGTTCAAGGATGTGAACGGCACGGTCAGCCAGCAGATCCGCGATCAGCGGCTGGTGGCGGCGCGCGACCGGCTTCAGGCCTCGCGCGATTTGTCGATCTCGGAAGCCGCCTATCGCTTCGGCTTCGCCGATCAGGCGCAGTTCTCGCGGCTGTTCAAGGCCAAGTTCGGCACAACCCCGTCAGACTTCCAGCGCAGCGCCGAGCGTCAGCCGACCTGACCCCGGCCCCGTCAGCCGTCGTCGTTCAGGTCGCCCTCGCCCGGCACCAGATCGGTCCAGAACCGAAAGATCGCTTCCGCGTTCAACGCCGACATCCAGCCATGGTTTTCGAAATCCAGTCGCTCGCTGTTGGTGGTCAGCTGGCTCATGAACAGCCGCTTGTCGGCATCGCGCTGCGTCGGGCTTCTTGCTTGCACAAGCTCCTGAACCCGCTTCAGCTTCGCGGCCCGCGCCTTGATCGCCGGGTCCCCTGCCCTATCGGTCGTCGGCGCATCCGGCGGCACGTAATCCTCGCTGATCGCGCGGCTCAGATATTTCGCCGGGCTGCGCACCTCGGGCTGGCCGGCCACATAGTCGATCTTGCCCGCCACATACTCCTCGCCATGTTCGGAAATCCACTGCCGCGCCAGCCGGTCGCTGACGCCCAGTTTCATCAGCCGCGCATAGGTGCGCGTGGTCCGCGTCCCTTCTCCGTCATCAATATTCAGGATCGCCAGTTGCGGGTTGCGCCGGATCAGGAACCGGATATCCGACACCGCCCGCCCCATCTTGCGGGTCTCGGGCGTGACGATGATGTCGGACACCTTGTTCACCTCGGCCACCGCTGGCTTGATCACCTTGGCGTTCAGATGCTTGAAGCTCTGGTAATACTCCGACCCGTCCACGCCCATCAGGCGGCGGAAGATGTCCAGCGACCACCAGCCGGTGGATCCCGTCTTCACGAAGCGGAAACAGTTCTCATACAAGGCCAGCGCGTGCCCGCCGGTAAACTGCCGCTGGATATTCAGGTTGATCAGGGCAAAGACCTTCGGGTCGTGCAGCTTTTCCGCCAGCGCGGGGGAATAGGCGTATTCACACACGCCGCCCTTCAGCTTGGCATAGGACAGAAGCGCCGAGACCCCCCATTCCTGCCGCCCGGCCTCATCCAGCATGTCCCACTCGGCCACGGTCTCGGCCAGCCCGCGCAACGCGGATTTCAACGTGTCGATATCGTTCGAGTTATAGCCGATCATCAGGCACAGCGCCTGTGCGTCAATCCGATGACTGCTTTGACTGGTCAGCGTGTCATAAGCATTCAGCAACAGCACATTGGACAATTTCCGCTGTAACAGAGACAGTTTTCCCGACACGTGGATCGCCGCCACGTTCTTCTTCACGCTCTCGCGCTTCAACGCCCCTGTCAGACGCGCCTTGTCTGTGCTGTCCATCTGCTCGTCCCTTTTTGGGTTCTATGCTTTATGCCACAAACGGCACCTTCGCTCAATCTGAAGATGGGTGCCTGAATGCGGGAAAGACGATCCCGTATCCGGGTGCCTTTAACGCGAAAGGAACCAGTTTGCGGGATGGACGGCGGCGCTTTAAGGGGACCACAGGGCCGAAAACACCGGGTTTCGGCCCAAACCGAGTCCAGCGACCGCTCTTCCCGTTTGCAGGAGTCCTTTCGCCCGCGAATCGGCACCGCCTATCCCGTATCCGGGTGCCAATGGCCCTGTATCCGGGTGCCAAAACACATCTAGCGAACGGATTATAAAGGGTTTTTTAACGCCAAAGATTCTAAAACCCATAAAGATTCTACAAATATGTTGGCGTCTTTTCATGGAAGTTTCGCTGCGAAACCTCAAAAGCGTTCCCATCCCGACCGCGATGTGCGATATTTACGGCAACAACGTATAAAACCGCGTATATAGCAGAGAGCAGATGGCACAGCCCCCCAAGACCCCTCCCCCGCCCTATTTCAACATTGATCCCGAAGCCGCATCCAGGAAGTTAACCGATCCTATCAGCACCGCCCGATTCGCCAAGGCCGCGGCGTTTGCCTCGAAAGGCCGCGACGATCTTGCCAAGCGCGGATACGCCCCCGATGGCCGCAAGCGCCTGCGCCGGTTTTCAACGTGGGAGATCTGTCGCTACCTGATCCCCGTTGCCCCCGCGCATTTCCGCCGCGTGCTGAAGCAGAACCCCGACCTGCCGCAAGGCGAAGGCGAAGGCGGGGCAAAATGGTTCAGCCTGGAAGACGTTCTGAAGCTGCGCGACTTCTTCGCCGCCGAAGGGGTCTCGACCCGTGAATACCGCCCTTGGCGCCCGGACGGGATCGACGCCAAGGTGATCGCGGTCGCCAACTTCAAGGGCGGCGTCGGCAAGACCTCGACCGCCGCGCATCTGGCAATGTCGGCCGCCCTTGATGGCTATCGCGTGCTGGTGGTCGATCTGGACAGCCAGGGCTCGATGACCTCGATCATGGGGGGGCAGGTGGACGACGAATGGCAGACGGCCTTCCCGCTCATGGCCAAACACTATGCCCAGCATGTCGAAGCGGAAAACAAGGTCCGCGCCGCCGCCGGGCAGCCCCCCCTGCCCCTTGATGAAACCCTGACCGAGGCGCTGGGTTTCGCTGCGAAACAAGTGATCCAGAACACCCACTGGCCGAACATTGACCTGATCGGCGCGCAGCTGAACCTGTATTGGGCCGAGTTTCAGGTGCCGGTCTGGCGGATGCAGATGCGGTCATGGCCGCTCTGGGATGCGCTGTCGGGCTTCATGGAAAGCGAAGGGCTGCTTCAGGATTATGACCTGATCATCCTCGACACCCCCCCTGCCCTTGGCTACCTGACCATCAATGCGCTGTCGGCGGCCGACATCCTGCTGATCCCGCTGGGCGCGTCCTTCCTTGAGTTTGATTCCACCGGCCGGTTCTTCGACATGCTCTATTCGACCTTCGCGTCGATCGAAGACGGCGAAAACTCGATGCGGCGCACCCATGGTCTTCCCGAAATCCGCTTCGAATGGGACGCCGTGCGCGCCCTGATCACCCGGTTTGACGCAGGCCAGCAAACTGATCTGGCCAATGTGATCCAGGCCTATTTCGGGGATTTCATGACCACCTATCGGCAGGAAATGACCGCGATGGTCGGGCAGGCCGGCGAACAGGTGAACGGCATCTATGAAGCCGATTATCGCGAGTTTAACCGCGACACCTATGTGCGCGGGCGCGAGACCTTCGACCGCACATGGGCCGAGGTGAAAGAGATCATTTTGGGCTGCTGGTGGCGTGACCTTCAGATGGCCGAGCAGGGAGATGAATGATGGCAAAGCGACGTAAACTGGAAGCCCCCAGCGCCGAGGATCTGGACCGCATCGAACAGGAGTTTCGCAGCGAAACCTCGCGACGCTCGCCCATGGCGCCGATTGCTCAAGTGGCGGCCGATGCCGCCCAACAGTCGCAGGTTCTGGATGCCGAAACCCGCAGCCAGACGGCGCGCGACCGCACCGATGCCGAAGCCCATCGCGCCGCGCAGGACAAAGGGTTGGTGATGGTCGAGGTCCCGCTGGACCAGATCGACAGCGACGATATGGTGCGCGACCGGATCACCATGGACGAGGCCGAGATGGACGAGCTGCGCGCTTCGATCCGGCAGAACGGCCTGCGTTTGCCCGTCGAGCTTTACGAGTTGATCGAGCCGAATGACGGGCGCAAATACGGCATCATCTCGGGCTATCGTCGGGTGCTGGCCATGCGTGGGCTGCTGGCCGCGACGGGGGACGCGAAATTCTCGACCATCAAGGCGCTGATCAAGCTGCCCGCAACCTTGCCCGCCGCCTTCGTCGCGATGGTCGAGGAGAACGAGGTGCGCGCGGATCTGAGCCATTTCGAACGCGGCCGGATCGCCGCGCTGTCCGCGCAGAACGGTATCTTCGACAGTGTCGGGGATGCGGTGAACCAGTTGTTTGCCTCGGCGTCGAAGGCGAAACGGTCGAAAGTCCGGTCCTTCGCGCTGGTGTTTGAAGCGCTTGGCGACATGTTGACCTTTCCCGAGTCCCTGACCGAACGGCAAGGGTTGCGCCTTGCCAACGCGTTGCGCGCAGGTGCGGAAAGCGAGATCAGGAACCTGCTGGCCGAGGCGCAGATCGAGGACGCCGAAGATGAATGGGTGGTTCTGGAAAGCGTGATCGAACAGAACGAGGGGGCGCCGCGCGACAAGACACGCGGGGGGCGCCCAAGGATGCCATCGACCCGGCGACAGCGTGGCCCCGAGATCACCACATCGACCGGGTTCGTGCTGCGCCGCGAAGTTGACGAGCGGGGCTATTCCATCCGTTTCGAAGGCCGCAAAGTGGATGTCGAGATGGTCGATGCGATCATTCGCGAGGTCGAACGCTGGTTGGAGAAATCCTGAAGCGTTACAGGTTTCGCTGCGAAACCCTCTGCCATCCGGGCCGGTTTACAACCCTGCGGCCTTTGTCAGGTTGACCCGGAACCGGTCGCGACGACGTTGGTAACGGCGGGTCATTTCGGCCGAGGCATGGCCCAGGTGCTTCTGGACGTAGCGCTCGTCGACCTCGGCGGAACTGGCAAGCCCGGCGCGCAGGGAATGGCCCGAAAACAGGGCCAACCGCTCTTTCTCGGGCATCTCGGCGCGAATGCCCGCGTTCAGCACCGTTCGCTTGATCAGCCGGGCCACATGCTTGTCGTTCAGCCGCGCCTCTAACGCGCGTTTGCCATCCCGCGAGGTGCGGGTGAAGATCGGACCGAAGTCGATTTTGCCAAAATGCAGCCATTGTTCCAGTGCATGCACCGGGCAGGTTTGATCCTTGGAGCCGCGGCCGATTTCGACCTCGCGCCAGCCGGTTTTGGCGTCAAGGGTGAGCAGCGCACCTTGCTCCATGATCTCGACCCAGCCGCCACTGTCGGGCGTGTCATCCTTGTGAAGGTCAAGACT
>JAUHWP010000116.1 GCA_030424645.1 Alphaproteobacteria bacterium | reverse complement strand
GCTGACCACCACCCCGTCGAAACGCGCCGAACCGCGCGTGCCCTTCGGCCAGCTTGTCGAACGTGGTATGTTGCGCCCCGGCGAAGTGCTGACCAGCCCGCGCGGCAAGACCGCAAAGGTGCGCGCTGACGGCACGCTGATTTCCGGCGAGGCACGCGGCTCGATCCACCAGGTGGGCGCGGCGCTGGAAAGCGCGCCAAGCTGCAATGGCTGGACCTATTGGCACTTCCGCCAGGACGGCAAGACCGTTCCGATCGACCTTCTGCGTCAGCAAATTCGGGCCGAAATGAACTGACCCTCGTGAATTTTGCAGGGCGTGACAACACGCGCCCGCAACACGGCGTACCGCCTGTGCCTGTGGCCCGCCCGCCACGGCGCAACTTGACTGACCCCGCCCTGCAAAGGGCGGGGCTTTTTTTGCAGACGCCGGTGGGTTGCACCCCCTGCCCCGTTTCAGGCAGGAAGTGACTATGACGCCAATCCTTTATTCCTTCCGCCGTTGCCCCTATGCGATCCGCGCCCGGCTGGCGATTGCCAGCAGCGGTGTGCAGGTCGAATTGCGCGAAATCCTGTTGCGCGACAAGCCGCCCGCGTTCCTGGACACTTCGCCATCCGCGACCGTGCCGTGCCTGGTGACGGATGCGGGTGTGCTGGACGAAAGCTTCGACATCATGCGCTGGGCCCTGGCACAGAACGACCCCGAGGGGCTTCTGGATATGCCGGATGACGGGCTGGACCTGATCAAGACCTTCGATGGTCCGTTCAAACGCGCGCTGGACCTGACCAAATATGCGGTGCGCCACCCCGACAGCGACCCGGAAGTGACCCGCGCCGATGCCATGGCCATCCTGTCGGGGCTTGAGGGGCAGTTGCACCATGGCTGGCTTTATGGCAGTCGCCCCAGCTTGGCCGACCTTGCCACCTTGCCTTTCCTGCGCCAGTTCGCCATGATCGATAAACCACGTTTCGATGCCGAGGCAACACCGCATATTTCCGCATGGTTAGAGACCTTTTTGGCCAGTGACCGGCTTGCCGGCGTCATGCGGAAACACCCACCTTGGCAGGCAGGCGATCCCCCGACGCTTTTCCCCTAGCGCAGACCGGGCGGCGGCAGCGTGCCGGCCTTATAGGCGCTCCAATCCGTGATCTCGGGGTAATGCAGCTTGCGCCAGGCCCGCACGCGCGGGTTCATCACGCGCCGCCAGACGGGCGGGATCATCGCGGCCACCGTCATCACCGGATAGCCAAAGGGCAATTGCGGTGCTTCACGGTCGGGATAGGTCTGCAACAGCGGAAACCGGCGCGCGGGCTTGTAGTGGTGGTCGGAATGGCGTTGCAGGTTGATCAACAGCCAATTCGATGCCCGGTGATCGGCGTTCCAGGA
Organism: Alphaproteobacteria bacterium; assembly: GCA_030424645.1. Lineage (GTDB taxonomy): Bacteria > Pseudomonadota > Alphaproteobacteria > Rhodobacterales > Rhodobacteraceae > Aliiroseovarius. The sequence goes on along the minus strand of JAUHWP010000116.1, from coordinate 7,524 downwards.
ATGATGCGGCATGACGCGTTCATACTTGCCGTCGCCCAGATGCTTCCGCGTCAGGCCGTAATGTTCGACATAGTTTGTCAGCTCCAATTGCCAGATCGCAACCAGCGCCTGAAATGCAAACAGCGCAAGGCCAATCCAGCCTCCGATCAGGATCGCAAGAATACACGCGGTCAATTGCAGGGCACCATAGCGCCAGAACGGGTTCGCGCCATCAAAGGCCGCCAGCCCACGCCGCGCCAGCATCGCCTTTTCCGCCTTCCAGGCAGAGACAGGAGATTCCCCCAAGACACGGAAGAAATACCAGTGAAACCCCTCGTTATACCGGGCGGTCACGGCGTCGCGCGTGGTGCCGACATGGGGATGGTGGACCAGCAGGTGTTCGGTGCGGAAATGGCTGTAAAGCACGGTCGCCAACATCAGGTCGGCCAACCAACGCTCCAACCGGTTGGACTGGTGCATCAGCTCATGCGCATAGACGATCCCGACCGCCCCGGACAGCACGCCCACGCCAAAGAACACGCCGAACTTCTCGGCCAGCGACAGGTGATCGGCGCCGGTGACATACCAGATCATCCCGAAGATCATCACGAACTGGATAGGGAACCAGACCAGCGTGATCAGACGATACCAGAAAAGATCGTTTTCCGCCGTGTTAGGGTCTGCATTCTCAGTATATCGCCCGATGGCGGCATCCAGCAGAGCGTAAAGCCACCATGTCCCCAAGGGCGGCAAAAGCAGATACCACCCGCCCTTAGCCGCCGCGATACACACCAGGACGGGCAGCAAAAGCGAGACCCCGAAAGGCGCTGCATTTCGGAACCGGGCGATGGTCGAAGCTGGAACCATGGTGATGTCCTTTCTGTCCCGCCCGAATATATAGCCCCGCTGCCTGTGCGGCTCAATCCGTCAAGGTCGCTTTTGCCACGTCAAACGCCTTGCGCATCACTGTCGGCAGGTCGCTGGGCCGTATCTTCTGGAACGCACCCACCTGTGGCTGTGCGGTGTTCGGAACGCTGGCCACCCGCAGGGCAAGCTTCAGGTGAAAATGCGTGAAGGTGTGGCGCACTTCGACACCCGGGTCGGACCAACTGGCAGGGATGGGCGGCGCCTCGGTCGCCGTGTCGCCCCAAGCGGCCCCCGGCCAGCCCAGCATTCCGCCCAACAGCCCTTGTTCCGGGCGCCGTTCGACCAGCCACGTGCCGTCGCCGCGCCGCGCCAGATAGGCAATACCGTATCGCGTGGGCTTGGGGGTTTTCGGTTTGCGCGCAGGCAGCGCGGCCTGCACCCCTGCCCTGCGCCCCTTGCAGTTCGCGTTCCAGGGGCAAATCCCGCAGGCGGGGGATTTCGGCGTGCAGATCGTGGCCCCCAGATCCATCACCGCCTGCGCATAATCGCCCGGTCGTGTGTCGGGCGTCAGGCTGGCGGCGCGCGCCTTCATGTCGGGTTTGGCGTCCGGCAGCGGGGTTTCGATCCGAAACACCCGCGCCATCACGCGTTCGACATTCCCGTCGAGCACGGTTTCCGACAAATCATAGGCAATCGCCGCAATCGCGGCAGAGGTATAGGGACCGATACCCGGCAGGTCCTGAAGCCCCTCGCACGTCCTGGGAAAATTGCCGCGGGCCGCCACGACACGCGCGCATTTCAACAGATTGCGCGCGCGGGCATAATATCCAAGCCCCGCCCATTCCCCCATGACGCGGTCATCATCCGCCGCCGCCAACGCCTCAACCGTCGGCCAAAGGGTCATGAATCGGGTGAAATAGTCTCTGACCGCGGCGACCGTGGTTTGTTGCAACATGATCTCGGACAACCAGACGGCATAGGGGTCAGGCAAGATACCCGCCGCCCGGTCCGCCGGGCTGACACGCCATGGCAGGTTGCGGGCATGGCGGTCATACCAGGCCAGAAGTTCGGCGGGTTTCGGCGCGTCACACAAGTGTTATCCCCTATCAACGCTTTGCACTGGCATAGCATCCTCAACCGCATAGAATAGGGGCAAATTCAGGATGTGCCAGACGTGAGCCAAGCAAAGAAACCATCGCGCCGTATGAAAGGGTTCGAGCGAACATCGAACCTGCTGTCGACGCGCATCCGCAAGGCGGGCGAAGCGCGGGGGTTTGCGGTGACGCGGGTCCTGACCCATTGGGCCGAGATCGTGGGCGACGCCACCGCCGCCATCGCAAAGCCGGTCGATGTATCCTATGCCCGCGGCGGCATGGGGGCGACCCTGACCGTGCTGACCACCGGGGCACAGGCGCCGATGCTGGAGATGCAGAAGGAAATGCTGCGCGAGAAGGTAAATGCGATCTATGGCTATAACGCGATTGCGCGGGTAAGGATCACCCAGACCGCCCCGACCGGCTTTGCCGAAGGGCAGGCGCAATTCACCCCGGCACCGGAACGCGACCCGGTGATCGACGAAACCACCAGCGCCCGCGCCGCCGAAGTCACCGCCGATGTGACCGATGCCGGGCTGCGCGACGCGCTTGAAACACTCGCACGCAACGTGCTGATGAAACAAAAACACCACAGAGGCTGAGACTTATCATGACCCGACTTCTTCCCATCCTGCTTGCCGCCGTTCTGCTGATTGGCGGTGGGGCGTATTACATGAGCCAGAACAACGGCTCGGTCCCCGGCGTATCAATTGCCGAAGCACAAGACGCAGATGTCGAACTGGCGCCGGACATGGTGATGGGCGACGAAAACGCACCGTTGACGGTGATCGAATACGCATCGTTTACCTGCCCGCACTGCGCCAATTTCCACGAAACCGTCTTCAAGGATCTGAAGAAGAACTATATCGACACCGGCAAGATCAAATTCGTGCACCGCGAAGTGTATTTCGATCGCTTCGGTCTGTGGGCCGGCATGATCGCCCGCTGCGGCGGGGATACCCGTTATTTCGGCCTGACCGACATGATCTATTCCGGTCAGCAAGACTGGATCGGCGATGGCGACCCGACCTCCATCCTGGATAATCTGCGCAAGATCGGTCGCACCGCCGGCATGAATGACGAGCAGATGGATGCCTGCCTGCAAGACGAAGCGATGGCCCAAAGCATGGTCGCTGCCTATCAGCAGAACGCCACGGCGGACGAGATCAACGCCACCCCGTCCTTCGTGATCGACGGCGAAACATACTCGAACATGTCCTATGAGGATTTTGCCAAGCTGATCGACGAAAAGCTGGAAAGCTAAGATGCGGGGCTAGGGTCAGAACAGGCTCTAGCCCAGCCCAATTCGCGCAAGTTCCGCGTCGACAGGCGACCAATCCGACAGCTCCAGCCGGACTGGCACGGTCAGGACCTGCCGCTTGAACGCAGGCGGCAGGCGCACCGCGTCTTTCTCGGTCGTGACAAGCTGGGCACCCAACGCAGTTGCTTCGATCTGTAGCCGCTTCATCAACGCGTCGGTCAGGGGTTGATGGTCGGCCAGCGATTCGGCCCGCAGAAGATCGGCGCCCAGCGCCTTGACCGTGGCAAAGAATTTTTCCGGCAGGCCGATCCCGGCGAAGGCCAGCACCTTCATCCCCTGCCAGTCCATCCCGGTTTGCAGGGGATGAAGCTGCCCCATCGCGTGCGGGCACGGAATTACATCCCCCCAATCCTGCGTAAACCGCGTCTGCGCGCCGTCAGGTCCGATGGATAGCAGCAGGTCGGCCCGGTTCAGGCCCGCCATCACCGGCTCGCGCAGCGGCCCCGCCGGGATGCAGCGCGCATTGCCAAACCCCTTCACCGCATCGACCACGACAATCGACAGCGTTTTCCGAACCGCGGGATTCTGGAACCCATCATCCATCAGGATCACGTCGGCACCGGCGGCTTCGGCCGCTTTCACGCCCTCGGCACGATCACGGGCCACCCAGACGTTGGTGAAGGCCCGCATCAACAGCGGCTCATCCCCGACCTCGTCGGCGCTGTGCGACCGTTCATCGACCATCACCGGGCCTTCCAGTGTGCCCTTGTGACCGCGCGACACGATGTGCACGTCATGGTTCCGGGCCAGCAATCGTTGCGCCAGCGCGATGGTCGTGGGCGTCTTGCCCGTGCCACCCGCATTGATGTTGCCGATACAGATCACCGGAACTTTCGGATGATACCCGTCCTGCCTGGCGACACGCCGCGCCGTTCCCGCCGCATAGATCCACCCCAAGGGGGCCAACACGCGTGCGCGCCAATCGGGCCGCGCGGCGGGGGTAAACCAGAACCGGGGTGTTTTCATTGCCACCCCCTAGTCCTTGCGCAGGTCCAGCGCATCGGTCAGCTTGTCACGCAAAAGGTCGCTGACCTCGGCGCCGCTGGTGGTCACGTCCCACGCGGCCATGGCCATCCTGGCCGCTTCCTCGGGCGACAAAAGACGCTCGACCGCCTTGGTCAGACTGTGTTGATCCTTGACCTTGGTGGCCGCCCCGGATGTTTCCAACCGCCGATAGGACTCGTAATAGCCATTCACCTTGGGACCGAACAGCACGACCGATCCAAGGGCGGCCGGTTCAAGCGGGTTCACCTCGGTTCCCACACCCATGCTGCCGCCCGCATAGGTGATCGGCGCAAGGTGCATCCAAAGACCGGTTTCGCCGTCCTGATCGGCGATGAATATCTGGACATCCGGGGTCGGATCTTCATCCCGCGACCGGCACGCGACAACCCAGCCATCGGCCTCAAGCCTGGCGGCCAGATCGGCCCCGCGATCCGCCTCGCGCGGTTCGATGATCAGCAAAAGACGATGCGACTTGCGAACCAGGTATTTGTGCGCGTTCACCAGCGCCTGTTCCTCGATCTCGCAAATGCCCGAGGCAAGCCAGACCGGGCGCGCTGCAAGTTTGGCGGCAACCGCATCCCGTTCGGCCATGTTGCAACCGGGTGGAACCACCTGCACCTGCAGCGGCCCCGCGGTCACGACCCGACTGGCAGAGGCCCCGAACTTGTGCAACTCACGCGCCGCAGCATCGTTTTCCGCCAGAATAGTATCGAATCCGTTCACGATGGACTTGATCGAACCGGGCAGCCACCGCCACTGATTCTGAACCTCTTTCGGAACATGGGCATTGACCCAATGCGCAGGGATGCCCCGGTCGAAGACCGCTGGCAGCAGGGTGACATCCAGCTTGTCGTCCATCCAGAGCAGCACATCCGGGCGCCAATGATCCAGAAACGCCGAGACAGGCGCGCGGGCCGAATAGGGCGCGTATTGATGAGTGAAATTCGCCCCTTCCGGCGGCTCATCATCGTAATAGGTGGTCGTGATCAGGATGCCCAGGTCTTCATGATCTGCCTGAAAATGCTGAACAAGCCCCAGAACCTTCTCCAACTCGTCCGAGTTCTTCAGGTGAACCCAGGCCAGCGGCCCATCGGGGCGCCGGGCAAGCCCGCGCCCCAAACGCTCACCCGCGCGCGTGGGGTGTTCGGTGCCGTCTTCGACACCGCGCCGCAAACGACGCTCAAGCCCCGCAGAGCCTTGCATATTCTGCAAGCCCCGGAACAATGAAATTCCGATGGGTGGCATTCCTACTGCTCTTCCTCGTTCGGCGATGCGTTGTCCGCCCGCCTTATTATGCAGTCAGAGTATGGCAAGACAGGCAGCGTGGGAAGAGTCAGTCATGCCATTCGCCCTTTGCGAGCATCTTTGTTGCGGCGACGATACGATCGAAACTGGCACCGGCCCGCCCGACCGAGTGACGCGCCCGCAAATAGCCATGAACCAGCCCGCTCTCGTTGATCCACCGCGCCTTGCCGCCCGCCGCAAGGATCGCATCCCGGTAATCGCGCCCGTCATCGGCCAAGGGGTCGCATTCTGCGGTGAAGACCACGGTGGGCGGCAGCCCTGAAAAATCGGTGTCGACAAGCGGGGCCGCAGTTGGGTCATCCGCTGGGCACTGCCCCCCGAACCTTGCATGTTCATAGAAGACAATATCCTCTAACGTCAGCATCGGCGCGTTTTCGTGGTCGCGATACGACCCGCGCGTCCTGTCCCCACCCAGCCCCGGATAGATCAGAACCTGGCCCGCAACCGGATGCCTGCCCCGACACCGGTGCGCCACGGCTGCGGCAAGGTTTCCCCCCGCGCTATCCCCCGCCAGGATCAGCTTCTCGGGCCGGTTTAGTGCCACATATTCCGTCACAGCCAAGGCATCGTCGAATGCCGCCGGGTGGGGGTGTTCGGGGCACAGGCGATAATCGGCGCTGATCACCCTGACCCCGGCACGCGCACAAAGTTCGGCACAAACATCATCGTGGCTGTCCAGCCCGCCAACGACAAAGCCGCCGCCGTGGAAATATATTATCGTCGCCTGCGGAACCCCGTGGTCGTATATGCGGACCGGCACGTCCTGAACACGGGTGTCGGTGGCCGTCACCCCCTTCGGGTGGCCAGCATAAAACGCGCGGCACATCCGATCATAGATGACCCGCTGCGCCGCAATATCGGCCGCAGCCGTGTCGGGGGGATAATGGCGCCCGGTTTCGCGAATGAAGGCCCAGGTTTCCGCGTCGATCAGGGTTTCATAACTCATGAGGTGAAAGCTAGGCGCTGGGGCAGGCGCTGACAAGAACATCGACCACGCGCAAGGGGGGTGGTTAGAGTGCCGTCTGGCCATAAATCCATCGCAAACTGGACCTACCGATGATGCAGGCGGGCTGATTGGGTCTTGAAACCGGAACGACCGGGGCGATCATCCCCCTTTGCATCAACAATTTGTCTTGTAAAATCAAACCGCGCGACAAGGCCTTCATTCATATGACCAAGCCGGAAAACCTTCAGATCGAAACCTCGCCCCCCGTGTCGGACGAGGTGCGCAAGACGACCTGTTACATGTGCGCCTGCCGCTGCGGCATCAACGTGCATATGAAAGACGGGCAGGTGGCCTATATCGAAGGCAACCGCGACCATCCGGTGAACCGGGGCGTGTTGTGCGGCAAAGGCTCTGCCGGAATCATGCAGCATTATGCCCCGTCACGGCTGCGCGCGCCCCTGAAACGGGTGGGGCCGCGCGGATCAGGTAAGTTTGAAGAGGTCAGTTGGGACGAGGCGCTGGAGATTGCCGCCGGCTGGCTTGCGCCCTTGCGCGAAACCGACCCCAAACGCATGGCGTTCTTCACCGGCCGCGATCAGAGCCAAAGCTTCACGTCATGGTTCGCACAGGCCTATGGCACGCCGAACTATGCCGCGCATGGCGGGTTCTGTTCGGTCAACATGGCGGCGGCGGGCATCTATACGATGGGCGGCGCGTTTTGGGAGTTCGGCCAGCCGGACTGGGACCGCACCAAACTGTTCATGCTGTTCGGCGTGGCCGAAGATCACGACAGCAACCCGATCAAGATCGGTCTGGGTAAGCTGAAAGAACGTGGCGCACGGGTCATCGGCGTGAACCCGATCCGGTCGGGATACAACGCGATTGCGGATGACTGGGTGGGGATCACCCCCGGCACGGACGGGCTGTTCATCCTGGCGCTGGTGCATGAATTGCTGCGGGCGGGAAAGGTCGATCTGGCTTATCTGTCACGCTATACCAATGCAGGC
>JAUHWP010000115.1 GCA_030424645.1 Alphaproteobacteria bacterium | reverse complement strand
ATGGAGTCGTTCCGTGAGTGGTGGCTTTATAGCCGTTGGAACTTGAAGGGGTGGACGTACTGCGATTTCAGACAACGTCTCATTCTTCCGGGAAACCGGGAGCTGGTGTCAATGGAGTATTCTTCCCAGCGACACCAGCAACCTAATCTACCGGAAAAACAGACAGAAACACACATGTCCCGTGTGGATCTTGGCGGCGTCAACCTTCCCGTTGGCGCCGCGTTCTGTTTCAGGCCGGTTTAACCCCGAAACCAGAGGTTGGGGCGCGGGTTGAACCCGCCCGGTCAAAAGAAAAAGGGCCGGTTGGCCGGCCCTTTCCACATTCAAATGTGAACGCCTGATTAGCCTTGAACGGCGGCTGCCACTTCAGCGGCGAAATCGGCTTCTTCTTTCTCGATCCCTTCGCCCACTTCCATGCGGACGTAACCGACGATCTCGGCGCCGGCTTCTTTCGCAGCGGCTTCGACAGTCAGGTCGGGATTGATCACGAAGTCCTGACCCAGCAGGGTCACTTCGGCCAGGAATTTCTTCATGCGGCCCTTGATCATGTTCTCGATGATGTTCTCGGGCTTGCCGCTTTCGCGGGCTTGCTCGGTCAGGATCGAGCGCTCTTTCTCGACGACGGCGGCGTCCAGCTCGGCTTCGTTCAGGGCCTGCGGGTTGGCTGCGGCGATGTGCATGGCAACCTGACGGCCGAATTCTTCGGACCCGCCGTTCATGGCAACCAGAACACCGATCTTGCCCATCCCGTCGGCGGCCGCATTGTGGACATAGGTCACAACGCTTTCACCTTCGACCGACGCCATGCGACGCAGCGACATGTTTTCACCGATCGTGGCGATCTTGTTGGTGATCGTGTCGGCAACGGTCTTGCCGCCCAGATCGGCTGCGTTCAGCGCGTCCAGATCGCCCACATTCAGCGCCGCGTTCGCGATGCCAGAGACCATTTTCTGGAACTCGGCGTTCTTGGCCACGAAGTCGGTTTCCGAGTTCACTTCGACCGCGACGCCCTTGCCGCCGGACACGGCAACAGCAACCAGGCCTTCGGCGGCGGTGCGGCCAGCCTTCTTGGCGGCTTTGGCCAGGCCCTTGGTGCGCAGCCAGTCGACGGCGGCGTCCATGTCGCCATCGTTTTCGACCAGTGCCTTTTTCGCGTCCATCATGCCAACGCCGGTGGATTCGCGCAGTTCTTTGACGAGTGCAGCAGTGATTGCCATATCTCAGCTCCTTGGTGTCCTGGGGGTTCGGCGTGGATAGTCGCCCGCCCCCGACTCATTTCTGTGACAAAAGCGCGAGGCAGGTCGCCCTGCCCCGCAATAGCGCGGTCGTTACTCGGCCGGAGCAGCTTCTTCGGCGGTGTCTGCGACGGCGTCTTCTGCCGGGGCTTCTTCCATCGCGCCAAGGTCAACGCCAGCCGCGCCCAGTTGGGCCGACATACCGTCCAGAGCCGAACGCGAAGCCAGATCGCAGTAAAGCGCAATGGCGCGGGCCGCGTCGTCATTGCCCGGGATGATGTAATCCACGCCTTCCGGGGCGCAGTTGGTGTCGACCACGGCCACGACCGGGATGCCCAGCTTGTTGGCTTCGGCGATGGCCAGCGCTTCTTTCTTCACGTCAATGACGAACAGAAGATCGGGCACACCGCCCATTTCGCGAATGCCGCCCAGCGAGGCTTGCAGTTTCGCCTGCTCGCGTTCCATGCCCAGACGCTCTTTCTTGGTCAGGCCTTCGGCGCCGTTCGCCAGCTTCTCGTCATATTCTTTCAGGCGGTTGATCGACTGCGACACGGTCTGCCAGTTGGTCAGCGTGCCACCCAGCCAGCGGTGGTTCATGTAATACTGGGCCGATTTCTCGGCGGCTTCAGCAATTGCGCCAGCGGCTTGACGCTTGGTGCCGACAAACAGCACGCGACCGCCCTTGGCGACGGTTTCGCGCACAGCATTCAGCGCGGCGTCGAGCATCGGCAGGGTTTGCGTCAGATCGAAAATGTGGATCCCGTTGCGTTCACCATAGATGAACGGCGCCATGCGGGGGTTCCAGCGTTGGGTCTGGTGACCAAAGTGAACGCCAGCTTCCAAAAGCTGACGCAGCGAAAAATCAGGCAGCGCCATGTTCTTTTCCTTTCCGGTTTCTACCTTGACGGGGCCATACGAGCGGTTCATGTCCTTGTAATCGCGCCATTTTCACGGCTTCGACACGTGGTCATTCCCCGGCTCAACCGGCGGACGTCCGAGGATGTCTCCCTCATCAGCCCAACCCCGCCTGTGGATTGATGGGGGGCGTATAGACCCCTGCCCGCAGGCTGACAAGCCCAAAAAACGGGGTTTTTGCGTTATTTTGCTGGCTTCGACGGTGTGGATCGCCGATCCGGGCTGCGCTTGCCGATCCTCTCTTGTGTCATGCTGCGTTCCCCGGCAAAGAAGGGATATGAAGATGACACATGACATAATCTGCATCGGCTCGGTGCTGTGGGATGTGATCGGGCGCACCCAGCATCCGATGCGCATCGGGTCGGACGAACCGGGGCGGATCACCCGCCTGCCGGGGGGCGTGGCGATGAATATCGCGATGACCGTGCAGCGTTTCGATCTGCGCCCGGCGCTGCTGACCGCCATCGGGCGCGATGCCGAGGGCGAAGAGCTTCTGGCCGAATGTGGCGCGCGCGGCATGGTCACAAGCTATGTGCACCGCCCGTCGGGCTTGCCGACCGATGTCTATATGGCCATCGAGGGGCCGCAGGGGCTTGTGGCCGCACTTGCCGATGCCCATTCGCTCGAGGCGGTGGGCGATGCGATCCTGGCCCCGCTTGAGGACGGCACGCTCGGCTCGGTCAAGGCGCCCTATACCGGCGTGATCGCGCTGGATGGCAACCTGACGCTGGCGCTGCTGACAGATATCGCCAGACGCCCCAGCTTTGCCGCCGCCGACCTGCGCGTGGCCCCCGCCAGCCCCGGCAAGGCACGTCGCCTGCGCCCGCTGATGGCCCATCCCGGCGCGACGCTCTATGTCAACCGGGAAGAGGCCGGATACCTGGCCGATCAGAGCTTCGACAACGCGCTTGAGGCGGCCGAAGGGCTTTTGGCCGCGGGCGCCAATCGTGTCCTTGTGACCGATGGCGGCAGTTTTGCCGCGGATGGCCGCAGATCGCACGGCGTGATCCAGACCCCCTGCCCCGCGGTGCGTGTGCGCCGCATCACCGGCGCAGGTGACACGTTCATGGCCGCCCATATCGCGGCAGAGGTTGCCGGTAAATCACCCATCGACGCGCTGGCCCATGCCCAGGAAACCGCCGCGCATTACGTATCCGGAGAAGAAGACATATGACCTTACCCCTCCATTTCTCGGACGAGGTTGCAAACGCCCGCGCCCACGGCCAGCCGATCGTCGCCCTGGAAAGCACAATCATCACCCATGGCATGCCATGGCCGCAAAACGTGGACACGGCCCGCGAGGTCGAAGATGTGATCCGTGAAAACGGGGCCATTCCGGCGACCATCGCGGTGCTGGACGGAACATTGCATATCGGCCTGTCCGATGCCGAGCTTGAAACCTTGGGTCAGGCGCAGGACGTGGCCAAACTGTCGCGCGCCGATCTGGCTGCCTGTATCGCCACCGGCGGCACCGGGGCGACCACGGTGGCGGCCACGATGATCGCCGCCCACCTGGCCGGGATCGAGGTCTTCGCCACCGGCGGCATCGGCGGTGTGCATCGTGGTGCAGAAGACAGTTTCGACATTTCTGCCGATTTGCAGGAACTGGCGAAAACCCCCGTGACCGTGGTGGCCGCCGGCGCCAAGGCCATTCTCGATATCCCCAAGACGCTGGAGGTGCTTGAAACGCTGGGCGTGCCCGTTATCGCCTTCGGTCAGGATGACTTTCCGGCTTTCTGGTCACGCAGTTCGGGTCTTGCGGCGCCGCTGTCGATGGATGACCCGGCCCAGATTGCGCGGGCCATGGCGACCCGTGCGGCGATGGGGCTGGACGGGGGGCATCTGGTGGCAAACCCGATCCCCGTCGCGGATGAAATTCCGGCAGAGGTGATCAATCCCGTGATCGAAGCCGCTCTTGCCGCCGCCCGTGCCGAGGGGATCGCCGCGAAAGCCGTCACACCATTTCTGCTGGATCGTGTCTTCCACGCGACCGAGGGCGCATCGCTGGTGGCCAATATCGCGCTGGTCAAAAACAATGCGCGCCTTGCAGCGCGCATCGCCTGTGCGGTGGGGGGCTGAAACAATTCTGTGCACCTGACCGGGGGGTCAGGCGCCCATGGCGATCTTTGCATCCAGTTCGACAGGTTCCGGGTCGCGCAGAACATAGCCGCGCCCCCACACCGTTTCGATATGGCTGTCGCCCCCGGTGGCGGTGGACAGTTTCTTGCGCAGCTTGCAGATGAACACGTCGATGATTTTCAACTCCGGCTCATCCATCCCGCCGTAAAGGTGGTTCAGAAACATCTCTTTCGTCAGGGTCGTTCCCTTGCGCAGGGACAGAAGCTCCAGCATCTGGTATTCCTTGCCGGTCAGATGAACCGTGCGCCCGTCCACATCGACGGTTTTCGCATCCAGGTTCACGGCAATCGGCCCGGTCTTGATCACGGATTGCGAATGCCCCTTCGAGCGTCGAATGATCGCGTGGATACGGGCGATCAGCTCTTCCCGGTGAAACGGCTTGGTCATATAGTCGTCCGCGCCAAACCCGAAGCCCTTGATCTTGTTCTCGGTATCGTCCGCCCCGGACAGGATCAGGATCGGCGTTTCCACCCGCGCCATGCGCAATTGGCGCAACACCTCGTGCCCATTCATGTCCGGCAGGTTCAGATCGAGAAGGATCAGGTCGTAATCATAAAGCTTGGCCAGATCGACCCCTTCTTCGCCCAGATCCGTCGCATAGACATTCAGGTTGGCGTGGGTCAACATCAGCTCGATGCTGCGTGATGTGGTCGGGTCGTCTTCCACCAGAAGGATACGCATGTTTCGGGTTCTCCGCTAAAGTTCTTGATCTTTGCAATCACCATCCCGTGAAATGGTTAATCACACGTTACCCATGCAGAACTTTTAGCGAAGACAATCTAAGGTTGTCTATACCTTTGTAACGATGTGGCCTTCAAAGCGGCTTCACCATGGGTGGAAACCGCCCTGATCCATTCGGCCAATTCCTCTTCCGACAGTGCGTAAAGGTCTTGCGCGTCCTGTTCCGAGATCAGCCCGGACAGGACGCCGCGCACCACGGCGGCCTTGCGGCTGGCCACCCAGCGCCTTGTGTTTCCGGGTGGCAGGTCGGCGCGCGTCATCACCGACCCGTCCGGCAAGGTCACGGCCCGCGGCCCTTCGACTTTCTTCAGATACATATCCAGCCCTCACATCTTGGTCTGACATGATTTTTCGCTGTTACACTTAAAGAGAGGTGAAGCTGCCCCTTGTTGTTCCTTCGAATTTTCATATATTCCGACCTTCTTCTGGAAAGGATCTGGTCATGTCCACGACCGTGAAAATCAAGGATGTCCCGGTGCTGAACTCACTGGGCTTTGCCAAACCACCCGCCGAGACCCGCGTCGTGGTCGCGATGTCGGGTGGTGTGGACAGCTCGGTCGTGGCCGCGATGCTGGCCGAGGAAGGTTATGACGTGATCGGCGTGACCTTGCAGCTTTACGACCACGGCGCGGCCCTGGCCAAGAAAGGCGCGTGCTGTGCCGGGATCGACATTCACGACGCCCGCCATGTCGCTGAAAGCATGGGATTTCCCCATTATGTGCTGGATTATGAGAACATCTTCCAGGATGCCGTCATCGAAGAATTCGCCGACAGCTATCTGGGCGGGGCCACCCCGGTTCCCTGCATCCGCTGCAACGAGCGGGTGAAGTTCAAGGATTTGCTGGAAACCGCGCGCGATCTGGGTGCCGACTGCATGGCGACCGGCCACTATATCCAACGCGCCGACGGTGCGGTCGGGCCGGAATTGCATCGCGCGGCCGACCCTGCCCGCGACCAAAGCTATTTCCTGTTTTCCACCACCTCCGAGCAGCTGGATTACCTGCGTTTCCCGCTGGGCCATCTGAAAACCAAGGATGAAACCCGTGCGCTGGCCCGCAAATACGGGCTGGAGGTCGCCGACAAGCCCGACAGCCAGGATATTTGCTTCGTGCCGGATGGAAACTATGCGGGCGTGATCGAGAAACTGCGCCCCGGTGCCGCCGAACCCGGCGACATTGTTCATGTCGATGGGCGCGTGCTGGCCCGTCATGACGGCGTGATCCATTACACGATCGGGCAGCGGCGCGGCCTTGGCATCGGTGGGCTGTCGGAACCGCTTTACGTGGTCAAGCTGGATGTGGACGCCAAGCAGGTCGTGGTCGGCCCGAAAGAGTTGCTGGCCACCCGCACCGTGCCCGTGCGCGAGATCAACTGGCTGGGCGACGAACCGTTCACGTCGCGCACGGAATGGCATATGGGCGTGAAAATCCGCTCGACCCGCCCCCCGCGCGAGGCGATCATCCGCCCAATCTCGGACACCGAGGCCGAGGTGGAGCTTCTGACCCCCGAAGAAGGCGTCAGCCCCGGACAGGCCTGTGTGTTCTACGCCTTGGACGGTCCGCGTGTCTTTGGTGGTGGCTGGATCTGGCGCGGCTGACGGCCGCTTTTCCGGCTGGCATTTGACCAAAGTCGTTGTGTCACGGGTCCTGGGCCGGGATGATCCTTGCAAACGAATCCTGAAAGGACCGATCATGCGCCATTTCATCCCTGCCCTTATCCTGTCGGCGATGCTTGTCACACCGGTGCAGGCCGAAGAAACCTATGAACAGCGCCTTGCCGTGGCCACCGGATATATCGAAGCCACGCTGGAAGATATCGACATGGCTGCGATGGTCAGGACGATGTGGCAACCGATGGTGGCCGATATCGCGGCAAAGGGCATCCCGCTTGATGACGACCAGATTGCAAGAATCGACCAGCTGTATCAGGACGAAATGACCGGCCCGATGTATGACATCATGCGCGAACAGGCCGCCGTGATGGCCGAGCTGTTCACCTTCGAGGAAATCAAGGCCATTCGCGATTTCTATGCCACCGATCTGGGCCGCGCAGCGATGCGCAAGCTGCCGCAGGTGACCGAGCGTCAGACGCCGATGGTCCTGAAGATGGTGCAGGAAAAGATGCCCGAGATCATCCCGAAAGTGCAGGAAATCCTGAGCGAAGGCGCCGCGGCTGAATAGCATTTGCCTGCTTTGACGGCATGTCAGCCCGCTTGCTGTCGTGCCACCATGTCCAGAACCGAACGGGCAGCCCTGAGGCCGGGCGGCTCCCCCCCTTTGCCCAGACGTTCCATGGTTGCGGCCATCGCCTTGGTCTGGGTCGACGGATCGGCCAGCGTCGCCAGAAGCGCCGGGGCGATCTGGTCTGGCGTGCAGTCCCGCCCAAGGAATTCGGGCACCACGCGCGTGTCGGACACAAGGTTGACCAGCGTCACCGTGTCGATCTTCAAAAGCCGCCCGATCAGCAGACGACTGAACCAGTTCATGTCATAGGCGATCACCATCGGCGTTGCCGCCGCGGCCAGCTCCAGCGACACCGTGCCCGAGGCCGCCAGCGCCACATCGGCCGCCCGAAACGCCGCGCGTTTCTGATCCGGCTGACCCGCCGGGATCAGGATCGGCTGCACCGGCCAGTTTGCGGTCAGGTCGCGCACCAATGTCTCGACCCCTTGCGCCACGGGCAGCGCAACCTTCATGTTCGGATGGTCGCGCTGCACACGACCAATCGACGCGCCAAACCGGTCGGCCAGGCGGGTCACCTCGCCCTTGCGCGAGCCGGGAAGCGCCAACAACAAGGGATCGGAACCGATGTCATGCTGGTCACGAAAAGCCTGCGCTTCGGCATCGCTGGCCACGGGTTCCGCCACGACCGGATGACCGACGAAATCGCAGCTCATGCCGGCAGCTTCCATATAAGGCGGCTCGAACGGCAACAGGGCCAGCACATGGTCGATCCATTGCGCCATCTTCGCAGCCCGCTTCGGGCGCCACGCCCAGACCGAGGGCGCCACGTAATGCACGGTCGGAATGTCATGACCGAAGGTCAGCCCTTCAACCTCGTCTTCCTTGACGATCCGCGCGACACGCAGGCAGAAATCCGGGCTGTCGATTGTGATCAACACATCCGGGTTCGCGGCAATGACCGCCTCGGCGGTTTCACGGATGCGGCGTTTCAGGTGAAAATATTTCGGCGCAACCTCGGCAATGCCCATGATGGACAGTTCGGACATGGGAAAGCGCGATTGCAGACCCTCTGCCGCCATGGCAGTGCCGCCGATGCCAAGGAACTCGACCTCGTCGGCCAGCGTTTTAAGACCCGCCATCAACGCCGCCCCCAGCCGGTCGCCCGAGGGTTCGCCTGCGATCAGGAACACCTTCATGTCGCCGCCCCGCGCACATCCAGAAACAGGTCATGCGCCTTGATTAGCCGCGTGACCTCGTCCTGATCCATGACGATCACGTCGCCTTCCGGGATGACGATCCCTCCCAGACCGGCCTTGGCCACCGCTTCGACGGTCGCCGGACCGATGGTCGGGATATCCATCCGTTCGTCCTGCCCGGGTTTGGAGCGTTTGACGAACACCCCGCGCGCGCCTTGTTTCAGATGTTCGGAGGTCTGCCCCACGAATTCCAGCAAAGCGTCGGTGCCCTGAATGGTTTCAATGCCCAGACATTGCCCACCAGCCACGACCGCCCCCTGCGCCAGATCTTCGGCAACCAGCGTGGACAGAATTGACCACGCGCGATCCGCATCGCGGCGGTCCTGATCACTGGGCGTGCGGCCAATGATGGTGGCCTCAAGGCTCAGCCCCTGTGCCACATCGGTCGCGGCGACGACCTGAAACCCCTGCTCTTCAAAGACCTCGGCCACTAATCGCAACAGCGCGTCATCCCCTTTGCCCAGCACAGCCTTGACCCG
>JAUHWP010000008.1 GCA_030424645.1 Alphaproteobacteria bacterium | reverse complement strand
ATCTTGGTAAGCGTGTAACCGACAACCACGAGGCCCAGAGCGACCGGCAGATAGACAAGACCAAAGCTGGCCGCGGCCACGGCCCCGCCAAACAGCCCGATGGCCAGCCAGACCTTTTCGTCTTGCGTCACCTTCAGCCCGCGTTCGGCCAGGGGCAAACCGCCAAGCCATTCGGTCACGTCCGCTTCGGACCCTTGCGGCACCAGCAGAAGCAGGATGTCGCCCGCTCGCACCTCGGTCTTGCGGACTTGTTTGGCGATCCGCTTGCCGGCGCGCGAAATGCCCAGCAGGACCGACCGTTGCCGCCAGTTCAACCCCACGGATTGCGCCGTTTTGCCCACGATCCGGGCGTTGACCGGCACGACCACTTCGATCTTGGCCAGGCCGTCGCCCTCGGCGCGCAGTTTTTCTTCGCGGTCCGGGTCCGTGAAGGTCAGGCCAAGGGCGGCGCGAAACTCATCCAGTGCTTCGGGCCGGGCTTCCAGAACCAGGGCATCCCCGGCTTCCAGTTTGGTGGCGCGTTGTGTGCCATAGCGGCGCTTGCCCCCGCGCACGAGACCAAGGATGGCGACATCGTTCTTTTCCGCCGCCTCATCCAGTTCCTTCAGGCGCTTGCCGATGTGTTTGGACTCCTCGGGCACCGTCAGTTCGGCAACATAAAGGCCGAAATTCTCCATCGGGTCTGCCCCGTTTTGGATGGCTTCGGCCTGTGGGATCAGCCGCCAGCCGATCAGGGCCACGAAGAACAGGCCAGCGATGGCGGTGACGGCGCCGACCGGGGCGAAATCGAACATGTGAAACGGCTCGCCCAACGCTTCCCCGCGGATCGAGGCGATGATGATGTTGGGCGGTGTCCCGATCAGCGTGACCATGCCCCCAAGGATGGTGGCGAAGGACAGGGGCATCAGGCTCAGACCCGGCGGGCGGCCCGCCTTGCGTGCGGTTTGCACGTCCACCGGCATCAGCAACGCCAAGGCGGCCACGTTGTTCATGAAGGCGGACAGGACACCGCCAATGGCGCCCATCAATGCGATATGCGCCCCAAGCGAGCGTGAGGCATCGACCATCGTGCGCGTGATCAGGAACACCGCGCCAGATCGCACCAGCCCCGCCGACACCACCAGCACCAGCGCTACGATCAGCGTGGCGGGATGGCCGAAGCCTGAAAACGCGTCCTCGGTGGGCACAACCCCCAGAACCACGCCGACCATCAGCGCGGCAAAGGCCACAAGGTCATAGCGATAGCGGCCCCAAAGCAGCAAGCCGAACACCGCACCGAAAAGTGCAAACAGGATGATCTGGTCCGTGGTCATACCCAAGGCTTAGCGCCTGTGGATACGAACGTCACCCGTAGATTACGGGGAAGAGCGTGGCAATCAGCAAAAGGGCCATGGTCACGTTGAAGGACCGCAGGCGCATCGGATTGGTCAGGATCACCCGTATTTTCTGCCCCAGAACGGTCCAGACCGACACCGAGGGCAGGTTCACGATCCCGAAAACAAGGGCAACCAGAACCACAGCCGCCATGTCACGGGATGGCGCATAGACACTGATCGCGGTCAGCGCCATCGCCCAGGCTTTCGGGTTGACCCATTGAAAGGCGGCAGCTTGCAGGAAAGTCATGGGCGTGCCGCCCGCCGTGCCCGTGCCCGGCTCGGACGCATTGGCGATTTTCCAAGCCAGCCACAGCAGATAGACGACGCTGCCCGCTTTCAGGATCGCATAGCTGACAGGATAAAGATCAAACAGCGTCATCAGCCCTGCGCCGACCAGAACGATCATGAAGGTGAACCCGATCCCGATGCCCAGCATATGCGGGATGGTGCGTTGAAACCCGAAATTCGCACCCGATGCCATCAGCATCAGGTTGTTCGGCCCCGGTGTGATCGAGGAGACGAAGGCAAAGGCCACGAAGGCTGTAAGAAATTCGACTGACATGGTGCAATTATCAATGATATTCACCAGTTCTATATTGCTTTGTTGATCTGTATGAACGTATTTTTGCAATGAATGGCGAAAATAGATCAAATAAACCTCAAGATATTGCGTGAGCTGTCCCTGGATGGTCGCTTGCCCAATACCGAGCTTGCCGAACGCGTCGGGCTGTCGCCGTCTGCCTGCCTGCGCCGGGTGCAGGAGCTTGAGCGGCAAGGCGTGATCAAGGGCTATCGCGCGGTGCTGGACCCGGTTGCGCTGGGCAACGGCTTTGTCGCCTATGTCACCGTCGGCCTGTCCGATCATACCAAGGCGGCGCAGGAAGGGTTCGAACGCTCGGTCGCGCTCTATGACGAGGTGCGGGAATGCCACAACATCACCGGGACGGTCGAGTATCTGCTGCGGATCGAAGCCGAGGACCTGATCGCCTATAAGCGGTTTCATACGGACAAGCTGGGCACATTGCCTCAGGTGCACCAGATCGTCACCCATGTGGTCATGGGGTCGCCGAAAGACGAACGGGCCTGAACGGCGTTTCAGGATAACGACAACCGGGCCTTGCGGCCCCCCCAACCCCTGCTGTATTGAACCGCGCAGCACATCCATACTTGCAAGAATTCGGAGGTCGCCATGGCTGGCCACTCAAAATGGGCAAATATTCAGCATCGCAAGGGGCGTCAGGACGCCGCCCGCTCGAAGCTGTTTTCGAAGCTCGCGAAAGAAATCACCGTGGCTGCCAAGATGGGCGACCCGGACCCGGACAAGAACCCGCGTCTGCGCATGGCGGTTAAGGAAGGCAAAAGCCAATCCTTGCCAAAGGACGTGATCGACCGCGCGATCAAGAAAGCCATTGGCGGCGACGCCGAGAACTATGACGAAATCCGCTATGAAGGCTATGGCCCGAACGGTGTTGCGGTGATTGTCGAAACCATGACCGACAACAAGAACCGCACCGCGTCGACCGTGCGCTCGACATTCTCGAAGAACGGCGGCAACCTTGGTGAAACCGGCTCGGTCGGGTTCATGTTCGACCGCAAGGGCGAAGTGACCTATCCGCTGGAAGTAGGCGATGCCGACAGCGTGATGGAAGCTGCCATCGAAGCAGGGGCCGAGGATTGCGAAACCACCGAGGACGGGCACCGCATCACCTGCGCGGACACCGACCTGAACGAGGTGTCAAACGCGCTTGAGGCTGCACTGGGCGAAAGCGAGTCGACCAAGCTGATCTGGCAACCCAACATGACCACCGAACTGGACCTGGACGGGATGCAGAAGCTGATGAAGCTGGTGGATGCGTTGGAAGATGACGACGACGTGCAGCGCGTCACCACCAATTTCGAAGCCACGGACGAGGTTCTGGCCCAGCTTTAAGGGCCACAGCAAAAACCGAAATCAACGACCCCGGCCGGACACCCGCGCCGGGGTCTCTTGTCTTTCGGGGCAAACTCGGGTCAGGTCGCGGGATGACGGAACTGGCCCCACCCCTTCAACGCCCCGTGCACGGCATCCTGTGGATGTTGGCGGCCGGGTTCTTCTTCGTGATGCTGAACGGGTTGGTGAAGTATGTCGGCCAGACGCTTCCGTCATCGCAGGCAGCCTTCCTGCGCTATCTGCTTGGGCTGGTCTTCGTGTTGCCAGCATTCGGCCAATTGAAGCGCGCGCGGTTCTCAAAAAAGATGTGGCGGCTGTTTGCCCTGCGGGGGGTGGTGCACACAGGGGCGGTGCTGTGCTGGTTCTACGCGATGACCCAGATCACGGTGGCCGAGGTCGTGGCGATGAACTACCTTAACCCGATCTACGTCATGCTGGGCGCGGCGTTGTTTCTTGGCGAAGGTTTTTCGACCCGCCGCCTGACCGCCGTTGTCTTTGCCTTCGTGGGTGTGCTGATTATCCTGCGCCCCGGTGTGCGAGAGCTTGGCACAGGTCATCTGGCCATGGTGTTCACCGCGATGTTCCTTGGTGTGTCCTATCTGATTGCCAAGCGCCTGTCGCAAGAGGCATCCGCCGCCGTCGTGGTGGCCATCATGTCGATCACCGTGACCATCGGACTGGCCCCCGCTGCCTGGCTGGTCTGGGTCCCGCCCACATCCACGGACCTGGCCTGGTCGGTGTTGATCGCCTTCTGCGCGACCGCGGGCCACTATGCCATGTCCCGCGCCTTTGCCGAGGCGCCGGTATCCGTCACGCAACCCGTGACCTTCCTGCAGATCATCTGGGCCACGATCATGGGGGCGTGGTTGTTTGCAGAACCCCTGGACATCTGGGTGATCACGGGGGCGGGCGTCATTATCTCGTCTGTCACATATATCACCTGGCGCGAGGCGATGCTGAACCGCCGCGTGACGCCGAACACGAACGCGGCGAAGTCATGAAAAAGGGCGCCGGTGGGGCACCCTTCCCGTGGTCTGCACAATGGTCACTCTGACCAGCTGACCCCCGTCAGGTCATTGGCCTGCGTGGGTGCGTTTTCCCAAAGCCCGTTGATCTTCGCGTTGGCGACGCCGGTTTTTGCCAGTTGGAACAGGTAGCCGTTCACGTAATCATCCGCGATCATCTGCTGGGCCTGCTTGTTCAGGTCCGACCGCGTGGCGGGGTCCGACGTAACCGACAACTCGTTGATCAGCGACTGGAAGTCCGCATTGTCATACTGGAAGTAATAATCGGGCCGCGCATAGATGTTGATATCCGCAGGTTCGGTATGGCTGACGATGGTCAGGTCGAAATCCTTGCCCTTGAACACCTGTTCGATCCACTGCGCCCATTCAAGGTTCGTGATCTCGGTCTCGATCCCGACTGCACGCAGCTGTGCGGCAATGATCTCGCCCCCGCGCCGCGCATAGGACGGGGGTGGCAACATAAGGCGCAGGGTCAGACCCTCGGCCCCGGCTTCCGCCAGCAATGCCCTGGACATGTCGGGGTCATAGGCCGAATTGCCCGTCAGGTCGACATAGTCAGGATGGTGCGGCGCGAAATGGCTGCCGATGGGCGTGCCATACCCGTGCATCGCGCCGTCGATGATTTCCTGCCGATTGATGGCGTGAGCGATGGCCTTGCGCACACGAAGATCGGACAGCGGCCCGGACGTGTTGTTGATCGACAGGATGGTTTCGCCCTCGGTCGACCCCACGATCACGCTGAACCGCGGATCGGCCTCGAACTGCACCAGCGTTTCAGGGGCGGGGAAGTTCGGGAAGGCGTCCACATCCTCGGCCATCATCGCAGCGAAGGCGGCGTTGGGGTCGGAAATGAACTTGAACGTGGCTTCCGCCAATGCAGGCGCCGCGCCCCAATAAGCATCGTTGCGCTTGATCGTCACGTGATCGCCCTTGGCCCATTCGACAAAGCTGAACGGGCCGGTGCCAACCGGCGCGGTGGCGGCATTGTCGATGCTTTCGGGTGCAACGATAACGGCGTCGCCCCACGCCATGTTGAAGGGGAAGTTGCCGTTGGGGGTGGACAGTTTCACCTCGACCGTCAGGGGATCAGGCGCGGTGACGGCCTCGATATCGGCAAACAGCGCCTTCTGGGCGTTGGTCGACTCTTCGGCGCGGGCGCGATCCAGCGAGAAGATCACATCCTCGGCGTCCATCGTGGTGCCGTCATGGAAGGTCACACCATCGCGCAGCTTGAAGGTATAGGTCAGGCCATCATCGCTGACCGACCATTCGCTGGCCAGACCGGGCTGAACAGACCCGTCAGGGCCAAAGCGCGTCAGGCCTTCGAAGATATTGGCATAAACCACCTCGTCAATCGCAGCCGCCGCCCCGGCAGTCGGGTCAAGGTTGGGCGGCTCCAACACCATGCCAAGCGTGATCGAGTCGCCTTCCGCCAGCGCGGTTGTGGCCATCAGGGCCCATGCGGCGGCGGTGAATTTCAGGTTGGTCATGGTCGGTCCTCCTTAGCCCAAGAAACGGGACAAGCGTCATGAAACGGGGGAAATCGCTTCGACGCAAGAAAAAGACCTTTGGTCAGCCGTCTTTGAACCCTCTTTGAAATTCTGCGATGCAGCATTATAGTGACCCAGCGAAGAGGATCAGGGGAGGAGAAACCATGAGCGCCTCGGCCAAGATAACCGTGCCCACACCGTCGGACATTCGTGCGTGCAAAGGAGGCACGCCGCTGGTCTGCCTGACCGCCTATGCAACCCCCACCGCGCAGATGATGGATGCCCATTGCGACATCGTGCTGGTGGGCGACAGCGTCGGAATGGTCGTGCATGGCCTGCCGGATACGCTGGGCGTGACGATGGAGATGATGGAACTGCACGGCGCCGCGGTGAAACGTGGGCTCAAGCAGGCCATGATGGTCGTGGATATGCCCTTCGGCTCCTACGAGGAAAGCCCCGAGCAGGCCTTTCGCAACGCCGCGCGCCTGATGCGCACGACCGGGGCGGCAGCGGTGAAGCTGGAAGGCGGCGTGGCGATGGCCGAAACGATCCGGTTTCTGACCAGCCGGTCCATTCCGGTGATGGCACATATCGGGCTGACGCCGCAGGCCATCAACACGTTGGGCGGCTACAAGGTGCAGGGGCGCGGCGAAGATCGCGCCCGCGTGCTGGCGGACGCCAGAGCGGTGGATCAGGCCGGCGCGTTCTCGGTCGTGCTGGAAAAAGTTCCCGAAAGCCTGTCGGATGAGATCACGGAAGCCGTGGCCATTCCCACCATCGGCATCGGGGCCTCGGCCGGTTGCGACGGCCAAATCCTGGTGGTGGATGACATGCTGGGCCTGTTCACCGCCTTCAAGCCGAAATTCGCCAAACGCTATGCCACGCTGGGCAAAGACGGCGAAGAAGCAATTGCGCAATATGCCAGGGAAGTGCGCGAGCGCAGCTTCCCGGCGCCCGAGCACGTTTTCGCGGATGAGGTGAAAAAGAAATGAAGATCATCCGCACCAAAGACGATCTGCGCACCCTGCGTCGCAGCTGGATCTTCAAGGGTGAACGCGTGGCGGTGGTGCCAACCATGGGTGCGCTCCACGCGGGTCATTTGTCACTGGTCGAGATCGCGAAACAGCACGCCGACCGTGTGATCGTCACGATTTTCGTGAACCCCAAGCAGTTCAACAACCCCGACGATCTGGAGAAATATCCGCGCACCGAGGAACAGGACGCCGCGAAGCTCGCGCCCTATGATGTGGATGCGCTCTATGTGCCGACCCCGGATCAGATATATCCGAAAGGGTTCGCCACCAACGTCCATGTCACGGGCCTGACCGAAGATCTGGAAGGCGCACACCGCCCCGGCCATTTCGACGGCGTGGCGACGGTGGTGGCGAAGCTGTTTCTGCAAACCCGCGCCGACGTGGCCTGTTTCGGCGAAAAAGACTATCAGCAGATGCTTCTGGTGCGCCGCCTGTCCGAGGACCTGGATATTGAGACCGAGGTGCTGGGGTGCCCCACGATCCGCGAAGATGACGGGTTGGCCATGTCCTCGCGCAATGTGCGCCTGTCGCAGAAAGACCGCGCCATTGCCCCGGCCCTGAAATCCGAACTGGATCGTGCGGCCAAGGCCATCCGCCGGGGGGGTGACATGCGCGTCGTGCTGGACAGCGCCAAGGCGCAGATCGAGAACGCCGGGTTCGACAAGGTCGAGTATCTTGATCTGCGGGACGCGGCCGACCTGTCGCCGGTGTCGACCCTGGATCGCCCGGCACGCCTGCTGGTTGCGGCGATGCTGGGGGACGTGCGCCTGATCGACAACATTCCGGTCTGAAAAAGGGGCGTTGCCCCTTCGCGTGAAATCCTGACGGGTTTCACGCTACCCCAGGATATTTCGGGCCAGAAGAAGCCCGAAGGGACGGCGCGTTGTTTCTTCTGGCTGCAAATATCCCCGCCGGAGGCATGTAATCGGCTGCCGCGCGACGCGCGGCCCGCCTCACCCGATCAGCTCTTTCAGGACCAATGCCATGACGCCCGCGCTGTCGACCATATCGTCCACCCCCACCCATTCGTCGGGTTGGTGGGCCAGGTCGAGGATGCCCGGTCCATAGGCGATGCAATTCTTCAGTTTTCCGATCCGGTCGATATGTTTCTGGTCATAGGTGCCGGGTGAGACCACATAGGACGGTTGCTGGCCCAGCACCTTTTCGATGGCGGCGGCGGTCGACGTGACGACCGGCGCGTCTTTTTCGGTCATGGTCGGGATGACCTCGTGCATGTCACGGATTTCGTATTCGAAATTGGGGCGGTCGGCGCGGATGGCTTCCAGCATCCGCGCGACCTCGGCCTTCACCTCGGTGATGTCTTCTTCCATCAGGAACCGGCGGTCGATGACGATGCGGCAGCGGTCGGCGACGCAGGGGGCGGGCAGGCCGGTGTAGTCGTTGGCTTGTTCAGCCTCGCCGCCATGGATCGAGTTGATATTCAGCGTGGATTGTTTCGCCCCTTCGGGCACGACCGGCATATCGGTGTGTTTCGATGCCAGAAGCGGGAACAGGTGGCGCTCCATCTCTTCCAGCACCGCGCCCATATGGCGGATCGCTGAATCGCCCAGGAAGGGCATGGACCCGTGGGCGATGCGACCCTTGGTTTCGATCTCGGCCCACCAGACGCCGCGGTGGCCCAGGCAGATGCGGTCCTTGTTCAGCGGTTCGGGGATGATGACATGCTGCACGCGGTCGGGATCGAAATAGCCTTTTTCAGCCAGATAGGCGACGCCACCATAGCCGCCGCTTTCTTCGTCCGCTGTGGCGCTGATTTCCACCGCGCCCCTGTGGTCCGGGTTCAGCGCCACGAAGGCTTCGGCGGCGATGATCGACGCGGCCAGTCCGCCTTTCATGTCACAGGCGCCGCGCCCATAGATACGCCCGTCTTCCAGCGCTCCGCCGAACGGGTCTTTGGTCCAGCCATGCCCGACCTCGACCACGTCATGATGGCTGTTGAAATGGATGCAATCGCCGGGGGCGCTGCCCTCGTGGCGGGCGATCACGTTCCAGCGGGGGAAATCGGTGCTGTCGCCCGGCGTGCCCTCGGCGCGGATCATGTCGACCGTCCAGCCCTGTGCACCCATGCGTTCGGCGATGAAGGAACAGATGGTGCGATAATCGCGTCCCGGCGGGTTCAGGGTCGGGATGCGGATCAGCTCTTGCGTCAGGGTGATCAGGTCGTCGCGTCGGCGCGCAATCTCGGCCAGAAGGGGATCGGTCAACTCGGTCATGTGGAAAACCTATGCGTCATTTGTGGGGTGGGCAATGGTCAGAGTGGCCCCGGCCGGCATTTCGCCCATGGCGTGCGCGAAATCTCTGTTGCGGGTCTTTAAATCGCGCTAAACTCGGACTAATTAGAATGTTATAGTGATTAACTTTATCCCGCAGGAGCGACAAGACTTCCGGGGTTTGGTGGAGCCAAGGAGGGCACATGTCCAGTTTTGACAAGCAAATTCGCGAGAGCCAAGCGCAGGTTCAGGAAGCGCAATCCAAGATTTCCGAACTGACCACGCGGATCGAAACCGCGCGCGCGAAGGCAGCGGCGGGTGAAGATATCTCGATCGACATCGAGAACGCGACGCTTGAGGACGTTCATGCCCATACCGAGGCAATGAATGCCAATATCGCCGAGCTGATCATGGGGCTGGACGATGTGACATCGGGCTTTTCCCGCGATTTCGACCAGATGCGGTCGAAAACCGGGTGGGAGACATTTGTCGGCATGTTTTCGAAAGCCAAATCGGAAAGCATGCGACAGGAGCGGATGCGCACGGCCTCGATCGACGACAAGTTGCAAGAACTGATCGCGCAGTCGGATTCGATTGTGAACCTTCTGGAAGGCCAACTGGCGATGCTGAACGAGCAGAAGGAAAAGGTCGGCGAGAACCTGACGGCCACACTGGATGAGCGTGAGATGACGGTGGGCGAGCTGGAAGCCCTGCGCGCCGAAATCCTAGGCATGGATCCGAAGATCATCGAGCTTGAGGGCAAGATTGCCAACGAACAGGACGCCGCCAAGCGCACGCAGCTTGAGACCGAGTTGGCCGACCTGAACAGCCAATACAACGCGATGGTGCAGGACGAGCAGGTGAAGCTGGCCAAGTCCCAGACGCTGGAGCGCTATATCGAGAAGGGCAAGACCTGGGTCGATAGCTTGCAGAACCAGGCGGCGACGCAGATGGTGCTGATCAACAAACTGCAGACAGACACCAAGCAGCGTGTGGTGCTGTATGATGCGCTGACCAAATCGTTGAAGACTGCGCAACAGCAGGACGTTGCCCACCGGATCAACGAAATAGGCGTCGAGACCGACAAGGAAGCGCAAGCCGCGATGGCCGCGATTGGCACGGCAACGAACCAGCGCATGGCTGACATGATGGAAGCCCACGAAGACCAGATGGTCTTTGCCCGCGACGTGCTGGAGCAGAAAGCCAAAGCCGACGAACGCTTCGCCCGGCGGTTCGCCGAGATCGTCGAGAAGCACGACAAGAACCTGTATGGGCAATAACGTCCTATGAGGAGCATTTTGTGGGCATTATCAGCGTGGGTGGGTGTATCCCTGCTTTCGTTGATTGTGTTCATAGCATTCGATTGGGTTACAAGTGCAGAAATCGACTGGACGTTGGTTGAAACACTTTTCTTGATAGTTGTTGCCATTCCGGTTGTGTGTGTGCTTGCGTTTTGGGTGATGTTCACAATCCTAGCGCCTCTGATGGCTTGGGTCAGTTGGCATTATTTCAGCTTCATCGCTACGGTGTTGCCGATCTCGCCTCTTCGTCGTCTTAGAGACTTCGTTCATCGAGGACTGCTTGCAGATACATTTTGGATGGTTTCAAGGCGAAACGGTATGGCAGCGAAGGTTCGGCAGAGGTTGCTGGATTCAGATGCAAGGATGATCCGTGACTAACGATATCAAAACCTCCGAACGCACATCCGCCGGTTTCGCCCCGCGCGACCATGCCGAGTTGACGGACACTCAGATCACGCGGCGCTATTTCGCGAAGTTTCGGAAGATCACCGCGCATCTGGCCCGTGTGGCGGGGCAGATGGAGGTTGAGGGCAAGCTGACCCGCGACGAGGTCGACGTGCTGGCGCGTTACCTGATCAAGCTGGGTCTCAGCTTCAAGGCGCTGGCGAACAAGTATCATATGTCTGACAAGGCCTATGGGTTGGGTGCGGCGACCTTGACCTTTGACCGGCGCGACAGCGGGTTTCCGGTTCATGCAGAGTTGCTCCAGATGGCGTCGGACGCGGCGCAGGCGGACACGCATCTGAAGGGCATGGCCACCGCCTCCGATCTGAAAAGCCAGATGGTCAGCCAGATCGTGGGCGACCTGACCGTGCCCAAGCAGTTGCAATATGCCCTGTCGCAGCGGCTGTATTACGAAGAACTGGCCAAGGGCGATCTGTTCTGGCCACAGATGCACCCGGATGTGATCTGGCGCAGGAACAAGGGCGAAGGCCGCGATCCCCGCCGCGTCTATCTGGCGCATTGGGCGGTCTATGACAGCGCGGTCAACCTGCCCACCATCTATCTGATGGAGCTTGAGGATACGGGCCGCACGGCGCTGCCGAAGGACGAACGCCGCTGGCCGCAAATGCAGTCGCATCTGATGGCGCAGTCGATGGCGGGGCTTCAATTGGTGACCATCGCCACCGGCTTCGACAAGGATTTCGACGACCTGCACCCCAAGCGCCTGCGCCGCTTCCATGTCGGTCCGATGTATAGCCACACCTTCACCCAGCAGACCGGCCCGCTGCGCGAGGTACTGGAGCAGGCGAAAAGCCCGCCGGGGGAAGACTGGGCGCTGGCCTGGACGGTCGAGGAGTTGCGCAGCCAAAGCGTCAAGGAAGAGAAATCCGGCTGGTTCGGCAAGGTGGAGCGCGAGATTTTCGCGCTGGATCCGTTTGCCGGGTCCGGGTCGCCCCTTGGCGCGACCAGCATGGAACGCGCCATCATCATGCCGGAACGCCCGTTTCAGGTGCTGGCCGAAAAGAACCCCGCCGGGTTCCACGATGTGCGCAAATTTGTTGTCAGTCCCGGTGGCCGGGTGCTGAGTTATCGTTGATTTAGGAGTGTTTGCCCGATGAGCCTGCCTGCCGATCTGATGGAGCTTCGAGAAGAGGAAATCCGCGCGCATTACGATGCAGCGATGGGGCATCTGGATGGGTTCGACCACACGCCGCGCATTGCCAAACCCAAGGAAACCGCGGCTGCGCCGGAACGCAGCCCGGGCATCCCCCGCACCCGCCGGTTCCGCACCACGACGCCCGGTCTTGTGACCCGCTCGACCGCGCGGCCCGAAGGCGTGCATCTGGCCAGCCGGATCGAGGGGTCGGACGGGGATGATCCGTTGGTGTCTCCCTTACAAGCCACGGTGTTGCACACGCTGCGCCGGGCCATCGCGATTGCGCTGGCCGTGGGCGAAGGCTTTGCCGAGCAGACCGAGCTTGCCGCCCTGCGCCGGTCGAACCTTGAAGGCCGTCTGGGCGCGGACAAATCCACCGCGTTTTCCGAGCTTCTGACCGCCGAGGCGCTGATCGTCCTTCACGTCTTTGCCAACGCGACCTCGTTCCTGTTGGCCGACCATGCCAGCGAAGCGTCGATCGAGGTGGGCGCGGTCGAGGAAATCCTGACCGACAACGCGCCCCTGGCCCTGAACGGGGCGCTGTGGGAACTGGATCAGGAACTGGCCACTTTCGTCACTTCGCAGGACAAGCTGGTCGCGACCGTCTTGGCCTTCACCGAACAACTGATGGAAAAGGTTGCGCTCCGCGCCCAGACCGCGTCGCATCTTGGCCCGTTCACCTCGGCCAATTACCGGGTCGAGGCCGATGACCTGACGATCTCGGGCTTTACGCCTGCCCGCGCGCATAGCGGCTCGACCATCACTATGACGTTCAAGAAACCGAACGAGGTCGTGGGCAACCACATTGCGAAATATCAGGCGATGAAGCTCAGCAAAATGCTGATGGCCTATGACTTTGACCGCAAACTGAACCCGTTTGCCGAGCTTGGCGGCTTCATCTTCACCTTCATGGGCGACGGCAAGCCGGGCACCGGGAAAACCACGCTGATCCAGATGATGGCCGGGCTGATCAATGATTACTGCGCCGTTGCGGGCTATCCGTTTCGGTATCAGAATTTCGGCATCGACAATATCGACAGCTATCAGGGCAAGTCGGGCCAGAACGCCAAGGCGTTTATCAACAACGTGCTCGACCCCAATGTGATCGGTTTTGGCACCGTGGATGACATCGACCAGATCGCGGGTAAACGCGGGGACCGACAGTCCAGCGCGGGACAGCAAGAGGTCACGGCGGTCCTGATGGAAAGCTTCGCGGGCGCCAACACCGTGGTGCGCGGGAATTGCACCTTCGGCATGTTCTCGAACTACCCCGAGAATGTGGACGATGCGCTCCGCCAACGCGCCGGCGCGCGGTTCCTTGTGGACGGCCCCCAAACGCGCGAGGACTATATCGACATCCTGCATCTGCTCATGGGCAAGAACCACGACATCCCGCTGGGAAGTCACGACCTCTATGCGGCGCAGGAAATCAAGTCCGCCGTCGCGCGGAGTTTCGAGGCCCATTCCCGCCCACAGGAAGACGGGCTTTTGGAGGTCTTTGACCGTGTGCATGACAAGATTGGTGAGCTTGATGATATCGCGAAAATGGGCACCTATCTGAAGGCCATTCAGGAAGCCGATGAGCGCTTCACCGGCCGGTCGATCAAGAACATCACCGACGCGGTAAAAGTCCGCGCGATGGACTTTGAACTGCCCGACGAATGGATGGAAAACCCCGAGCTGTTCCTGGTCAAAGACTATGACACCAAGAAAGACATGATCGCCGAGCTGCGCGTCCCCATCACCACCGACATGGTGATTCAGGAAATCAACCGCTACGCCGATTCAGAGTTCCGCTATGCCGACAAATCGGATGAGGTCGCCATCGAGGCGATGGTCCGCGACTTCGGCCGTCAGGAAGAGGCGAAGAAGCGGTATTTGGAGGGGAAGTGAGTATCCGCCGAGACATAAGGGGCGCGTCCGACCCGAGGGTGGGCGTTCACGCCCGCCCTGTGGGGCGGGTCGGGCGTGACCCGGCGACAAGCGCCGGGAGGGATGTGCTTTGAAGGAAGTTCGCGCCAAATACTGGGCTTGGTTTGTGAAGCAGTGGAGATACGTCAAGACCAATTGGCGCAATACCGACGAACCCATGGCACTTGGCCTCGCATGGTCAAAGGCTTTCGTTGCGCTTTTACTTGTGTTGGCGCTGGTGCCATATTCATCAGGCGAGGCCGGCTGGGAGTTGAAAATTTGGACCCTCATCAAATCTCCTCCAAACGAGATTGGTGACACACTTGCCGGAATCGCGGGTGCTCTGGCCTTTCTTTGGATTATTGTGACGGTGCAATTGCAGAGCAGGGAACTACGAGCTCAGCGTGAAGAGTTGGAGTTAGCACGCAAAGAGTATGCGAAGATGGCGGAGGCTCAAGACGTGCAGTCAAAGGTTCTCTCGGAAGAGTTAGCGCTTCGTCGCGAGGCGAATGCCGGTCATGAAGCCAATGTCAAATCTGAAGCCTTGGCAAAAAAAATTCGCGAGTGCTTGCTAACACCTCAAGATGTTCTCTTATCATCAGGTACTTCGATGGAACTAAGACTCATAGATCACACGAGACAAAAGAACCTTCCAAGTAGAGAATTCCACGGTGCAGATGTGAAAACCCTCCTGAGTTGGTTTGTAACATCGATAGAAAACGTCCATGAAGAGCGCACTATCGAAGGACCGTTAATCTCCGACACCTATCGCGCTTTAGATGAGTATTTAGAAGTTCTTTCGAGGACAGGCCCGACCTGCAAAGACAAGTTG
Organism: Alphaproteobacteria bacterium; assembly: GCA_030424645.1. Classification (GTDB taxonomy): domain Bacteria; phylum Pseudomonadota; class Alphaproteobacteria; order Rhodobacterales; family Rhodobacteraceae; genus Aliiroseovarius. Next base: position 38,031 of record JAUHWP010000008.1, on the reverse strand, counting down.
TTACTCGAAGTTTATCAAGAGCAGTTTCAAAAGCTCAAAAAAATGATTGGTAAGCAGTAGATGAAACGCCTCATCCAACGCGGCCTCATGTTTGGCAATCTGATCCGGGTCGACAGCCCGGCGCTGATCGAGCGGTATAACCGTGCGCTGCATTCCCTTGCGGGCAAACGCACCAGCCTCACCGAGTTTCACATCGACATTTCCGGTTTCTCGCCCGAGATCGGGGAGGAGCTGGGCGATCCGCTCTACCTCAACCCCAATGGTTGCAACCGGCAGTTCATCATTCTGACCGTGGACCAGAAGAAGGCGCCGTTGCTCAACGCCATGTTCTCGACCTCGCGCGGGATATTGCGGCAATTCATTGCGGATAACGAGGCGAAGCTGTTTGCGCTGACTGCCCATGACGCGGTGGCGGGCGAGTTGATGAACTCGGTTTACGACATCTCGGACCCGTCGCGTCTGTTCGACATCCGCAAAATCGTGATCGAGGCGGACACGACCCAAAGCCACGTGAAAAACGCCCGCGAACTGGCCGAGAAAATTGACCATTTCCAGACCGCGCCGAACGCGTGGTTCGATGACGACCTGATCGCCGAGATGATCGAGCTTGCCCGCGAAACCGGGGACGTGACCAAGGTTCCCGTTGATCTGGGCGTGCAGGAATACGAGCAGGGCAATTTCTGGACCGCACATTTCGGCGGGCTGTATATCTTCCGCGACGTGGAAAACCCCGCCATGATCGTGTCGGGCGACAAGACACGGCTGGCCATGCCGCCGCCCGGCAAGGTGCTGGACACGAGCGAGGCGAACCGGATGGCGGGCTTCCTGATCCGCAACGATCTGGTCGAACCCGTGGTGCGGGAACGGGGCGACGCCAGCGCCGCCATCCTGCGCCAGAAGATGGAGTTCATTCTGGTCGATGCCGCCACCAGTGTGGGGCTTGATCTGGGCGACATGTCCTCGCGCACCCTGCGGCATGTGGCGCAGCGGATGGGATCGCATCTGCCAGACGCGTTTCGCGGGCTGGCGGCGATGGTGCGCTGGGCCGAGGCGGGGGGGCAATGGCCGCGGATCGACAGCCGCCACCCGGCCTATTTCTATACCCTGCGCGCGCGCCCCGACCATCCTGACCGCGACCTGATCAACCGGCTGCTGTCCGAGCTGGCACCGATGGATTTCCGGCAATTGTTCATTTGCCACAAGGAACTTTTCTATGCTGCCTATGCCACATGGCCTGACGAAAAGCGTGAGTTTGTGGCGGAATTCCTGCATCGTGATTATATGGCAAACAAGGCTGGCGCCCGCGAAGCGTTGTTTGGCGGGCGGAAAGAGCCGCTGAAAGTCCCGCGCAAGGCGCGTGCGCAGACGCGTGACGAGATGATCGAGATCGTCGGCCCGTGGGGCGCTGTGAACAGGAGGTAACGATGGGGTTGGTGCGACTTGTCATTTTCGGGTTTATCGGGCTGAGCATCGTCTATGTGCTGGTCAGCCTGTATTCCCGGTCGGTCCGGTTGGAGAAGCTGGAAGATCAATGGGCCGAGGAACATCCCGATGGCGATGAAACCGACCGCGAAGCGTGGCTGCGCGAGGGGATGGAGGATTACAAGAAAAGCTTCCGGCCCAAGCTGATCCTGCTGGTCTATGTGATCCCCGCGATCTTTGTGCTGATGTCTCTTATCCTAATCAACTGAGGTTCCCCATGCGCCGTTTTCGTATCATCATCCGCAGTCTGATTTTCCTGATCCTGTTCGGCGTGTTTCACTATGTCCTGCCCCAGCATGACGTGGTGCGGGTCGTGAATACCTATCAGGAACGGCAGGACCTTGGCGACTGGACCCGCATTTTCTGGGCGCGGCCGGACGATCAGTCCGCAACGCTGGTCAACCGCGATGTGCAGTTTATCCAGACCAGAAAGAAAAAGACCTATCTTCTGGGGTTCGTTCGCACCGACACGGAAGAGGTCATGGTGTATCGCAACGAAGACACCGGCTGGGGCTGGCCCTTCTATTTCAAGTTTGACACCGCCAATTTACAGACCGAGGCGGACGACCTGCAATCCACCGCCGAGAACCCGAAATGGGCGGTCGTCACGCATTACGGGTGGCGCAACGAGTTGATTTCAGCGTTCCCCAACGCGGTTGCCATTCGCCCTGTAACAGGGCCGGATGTGACCATCATTCCGTGGTTCAACATCCTGTTCTTCCTCGTTCTGGCGATAATCATCGGGTTCGTCCGCGCCTTGTGGCGACAATTCCGCGAACGGTCCATTGATCCGGCTCTGGAAGACGCGGGCGAGGCATGGGACGCCGTGGACGCCCGCGCCGATGAAGCACGGGGCCGGTTTTCGCGCTGGCTGGGATCGTGGCGGAAAAAGTGATGCAACGAAAAACGCCGCGTCTGATCTTCGACGCGGCGTTTATCATTCTTTGGGTTCTTATTCGCCGTAAGGCACCCAGATGGTCTTGACCTCGGTGGCGTGGGTCAGAAACTCCCGGCCCTCGCCGTTCGCGCCGAACCAATCCCGTGTTTGGGCATTGTTGACCCATGTGCGTTTCAGATTTCCCGCGCTTTCAGCTTCGACAACGGCCGAAATATCAGCCCCGGATTGCGTCCACACGGCGTCCACGCCCAGATGGCCAGACAAAGGCGCGGCCAGTTCCGCATGACTGCCGGTGACGATGTTCACCACACCGGCGGGCAGGTCCGAGGTGTCGAGCACCTGATAGAAATCCGTGGCCGCCAGCGGGAAGGGCTCGCTTGCCGCCAGCACCACGCGGTTGCCCATGGCGATGGCCGGGGCCATCAGCGACACAAGCCCCAGAAGCGGTGCGTCATCCGGGCAAAATCCGCCGATCACGCCGACAGGCTCGTTCATTGCCAAGGCGACGCCGCGCATCGGGATGGGTTTTGCCGCGCCGTCAAACTTGTCGGCCCAGGCCGCATAGGTGAACAGGCGGCTGACGGCGGCGTCGACCTCTTTCATGCCGCTTCTCCCGCCCATCATTGCGTCGATCCTTGTGGCGAACTCGTCCGCGCGGGCCGAGAGGTTCTCGCCGATGTAATAGAGGATTTGCGCCCGCAGGTGCCCGGTCGTCTTGGACCAACCCGCCGCTGCGTGGGCGGCTTCGACGGCGTTGCGGATATCCTTGCGGTTGGCCACGCCCACATGGCCCAGAAGTGTGCCCTGTTTGGACCAGACCGCTTGCGAATACCCCCCATCGGGTCGTGCCTGCTTGCCGCCGATATAGAACTTGGCGGTGCGGTCCAGCGCGTCCACCTTTGCCTCTTTCGGAGCGGCAAAGGCCGCGATGGGTTTGAGGGCCTTCGGCGCTCCGCGCGGTTTGGTATAGGCTTGCAACCCTTCCCAGCCGCCTTCACGCCCGAACCCGCTTTCGCGCACACCGCCGAACCCGGCGGCGGCGTCGAACATGTTGGTGCCGTTGACCCAAACGACCCCTGCCGCGAGCTTGGGCGCGATGTCCAGCGTCAGGTTCACATTCTCGCTCCACACGGTTGCGGCCAGACCGTAGCGGGTGTTGTTGGCGATCTCGACCGCCTCGGACGGGGTGCGGAAGGTGGTTGCGGCCAGCACCGGGCCGAAGATTTCTTCTTGCATCAGGGACGAGGCTGGCGACAGGCCCGTGACAAGCGTGGGCGGATAGAAACAGCCCGCCGCAGGGATCGGGCAGGGGGCCTGATACATGTCGCCATCGCCTGCGCCGGCGTCGACCAGTTCGGTTATCCGCTTGTGTTGCACCGGGTCCACCACGGCGCCCACGTCGATGGATTTGTCCAGCGGATCGCCCATCCGCAACTTGTCCATCCGCGCGCGCAGCTTGGCATAAAAACGACCCGCGATGCTTTCCTGCACGATCAGGCGCGAACCGGCACAGCAGACCTGCCCCTGGTTGAACCAGATTGCATCGACCAGCCCTTCGACCGCTGAATCAAGGTCGGCATCGTCAAAGACGATATAGGGTGACTTGCCGCCCAGCTCCAAAGTCAGCGATTTGCCCGCGCCCGCCGTTTCACGGCGGATCACACGCCCCACTTCGGTCGAGCCGGTGAAGGCGATCTTGTCGATATCCTCATGCGTCACGATGGCTTCGCCCACGCGGCCATCGCCTGTGACGATATTGACCACACCCTTGGGCAGCCCGGCCTCGTCGCAGATCCGCGCAAACAGAAGCGCGGTCAGGGAGGTGTATTCGGCAGGCTTCAACACCACCGTGTTGCCCATCGCAATCGCGGGCGCGATCTTCCAGGCCAGCATCAGAAGGGGGAAGTTCCACGGGATGATCTGGCCGCAGACGCCCAAAGCCTCGCGGTCGGGCAATTCAGCGTCCTGCAATTGCGCCATGCCCGCGTGATAATAGAAATGGCGCGCGACCAACGGAATGTCGATGTCGCGGCTTTCGCGGATCGGCTTGCCGTTGTCCAGCGTTTCCAGCACGGCAAACAAGCGCGAATGTTTCTGCACCAGACGCGCGAGCGCATACAGGTATTTGGCACGTTGGTGACCTGTTAGGCCCGCCCATTTGCGTTGCGCCTTGCGCGCGGCAGACACGGCGGCATCCACGTCGTCGGGCGTGGCCTGCGTGACCCGCGCCAACACCTCGCCGGTGGCGGGGTTCTTGCTGTCGAACGTGTCGCCAACAGCGGTCATCTTGCCGTCGATGTAAAGACCGAACTGGCCGTCATGATCGGAAATCCACGCCAGCGCTTCCTTGGCGCTTTCCGGGGCAGGGCCGTATTCCATGGTGTCGAAAATCTCTTTCACGGTCATGTCTAAGTCCTCAGCCCATCGGGTGGCGGTAGTTGGCCGAGTAATGGCCGGTCACGTGGTGTTCCAACTGGCGTTCGATATCGCCCAGAAGCGAGCTGGCACCGAAGCGGAACAGGTCTGGCGTCAGCCAGTCATCGCCCAGCTCTTCCTTGATCAGCGCCAGATAGGTGATCGCGTCCTTGGCTTTCGAGATGCCACCGGCAGGCTTGTAGCCGACCTGATACCCCGTGGCGTCGTAATAATCACGGATCGCGCGGATCATCACCAGGCTGACGGGCAGGGTCGCGTTCACGCTTTCCTTGCCGGTCGAGGTCTTGATGAAATCGGCCCCGGCCATCATGCAGACCAGCGACGCGCGTGCGACGTTGCGCAGACTGCCCAGCTCTCCGGTTGCCAGGATCGCCTTTACATGGGCCTCGCCACAAGCTTCACGGAAGTCGCGCATTTCGTCATAAAGCGCCTGCCAGTTGCCGGTCAGAACATGTTGGCGCGAGATCACGATGTCGATCTCGGACGCCCCGGCGCGCACGCTTTCGCGGATTTCCTCGACCCGCAGGTGATAGGGGCTAAGCCCCGCCGGAAAGCCGGTCGATACCGCCGCTATGGGCAGGGTGACGCCCATATGCTCCAGTGTCTCGACCGCGGTCGGGATCATGTCGTGATAGACGCAGACCGCCCCGGTCGTAATGTCATCGACACCCAGCGCCTGCATGATCTCGGGCCGCACGGGATGGGCGGCCTTGGCACACAGACGGCGCACGCGGCCCGGCGTGTCATCACCCGCCAGCGTGGTCAGGTCGATCATGGTGATCGCTTTCAGAAGCCACGCTGCCTGATGATCCTTCTTGACGCTGCGCCGCCCCGGAAGGGTCGCACAACGGCGTTCGATCGCGGATGTGTTGGCCTGCACGGCGCGCACCCAGTTCATGTCCAGATCCATCCCCGGATTGCGGGCATGGGTCACTTGGGGCAACTGCGCCGCATCCCGATCCTTGTCAGAACTGCGGGATGATGTCTGTTCGCTTTGCACGGATTTCCCTCGGATTGGTCCTGTCGCTTAAGTTACGTCACGTTCGCATGCGGGTCCGATATTGGCAATATTGCAGTCAGGTAAGGCTTGGGATGACGGATTCCCCGCCTTATTGACGAAATTCACCGTCATAATCACGAAAGCGGCCGGGCCTGCACGACGATCCGATCTCTCGACTTGTTGAAAAAACGGCACCCCTGCAAGGAGTTGTCACCCTGTATCTGTTGCGCTTAGGATGCTTCATCGGTGATTGCCGGAGGGCTGAGTCTCTCGCGGAACGATTGAGTTCCGTTTAGCGCATCATCCCACAAAACCTGACTAGGGAGAACCTTCATGAACATTTCAATCAAAGCGGCCCTTCTGTGCTCGGCCTTTGCGATTGCAAGCCCGGCCCTGGCTGCTGGCACCCACCCGGTGACGGGCGAGGCGCTGGCGGACAACCAGACCTATACCTATCGTATGCTGGACGACGTGAAGTCGTTCGACCCCCAGATCAACACGGATGTCGAAGGTTCGCACATCCTGCGCGACCTGTTCGAAGGTCTGGTGAATTCGGATGCGCAGGGTAATTCGGTTCCCGGTGCGGCGGAAAGCTGGGAAGTGTCCGAAGATGGCCTGACCTATACCTTCAAGCTGCGCGACGCCAAATGGTCGAACGGCGATCCCGTGACCGCCGGTGACTTTGTTTATGCCTGGCGCCGTTTGGCCGATCCGGCAACCGCGTCGGAATATGCCTGGTATATGGAGCTGATGGGCGTCGAGAACGCGACCAAGATTGTCGCCGGCGAAGCCGAGGTCGATACGCTGGGCGCAACAGCCATCGACGACAAGACCCTTGAGGTCAAAATCGACGCGCCGCGCCCCTATTTCCCGGGGATGCTGACCCACGCGTCGACCTTCCCGGTGAACCAGAAGGTGATCGAAGCCCACGGCAACGACTGGACCAAGCCCGGCAACCTTGTCGGTAACGGTGCCTATGTGCTGACCGATTATGTCCCCGGTGTGAAGGTCACCCGTGAACGTAACCCGATGTATTGGGACAACGACAACACCATTCTTGAAACCGTTGTCGCCCTTGTCATCAATGATGAGAACATCGCGCTGACGCGCTATGACGCGGGCGAGGTCGACAAGACCGAAGTGCCCGCAGGCCAGTATCCGGCGCTGAAGGAAAAACTGCCGGACGAGACCTATTCGACCCCGCGATCGTGCTCGTATATCTATATGTTCAACCTGCGTGAAAACGGCCCGGAAGCCCTGAAGGACGTTCGTGTCCGCAAGGCGCTGTCCTATGCGCTGAACCGCGACGTGATCGTGGACAGCATCCTGAAGGGTGGTCAGTATCCGTCCTATAACTGGACGCACCAGAAAACCGCCGGTTTCGAAATGCCGAGCATCGACTATGCGACCTGGAGCCAGGATGAGCGCGTGGCAAAGGCCAAGGAACTGCTTGAGGAAGCAGGTTATGGCCCAGGCGGCAAGCCGCTGGAACTGACGCTGAACTATAACACCTCGGAAGCCCACAAGAAGATCGCCATCGCGGCATCGCAGATGTGGAAGCAGAATCTGGGCGCCAATATCACGCTGGCCAATTTCGAATGGAAGGTGCACCTGGACAAACTGCGCAACGGTGACTTCGGCATGGCCCGCTATGCGTGGTGCGGTGACTATAACGAGCCGTCGACCTATACGGACCTGTTCACCTCGACCTCGGGCCACAACAACGGCAAATACATCAACGAAGAGTATGATGCGCTGGCAAAGGCTGCGAAGACTTCGGAAAACCCCGCCGAAGAATACAAGCAGATGGAACAATTGCTGGCTGACGACATGCCGATCGTTCCGGTGTATCAGTATACCAACGTGATCATGGTCAAGCCGGACCTGAAGGGATACCCCTTTGAAGATCTGATGAACAACATCTATTCCCGTCGGATGTACAAGGTGGCTGAATAAGCTAACCTGTTCTAACCAAGTCAGGGCGCGTCCGGGAAACCGGGCCGCCCACCCAAAAGCGGGGCTTCCATATGCTGGGTTTTGTTCTTCGTCGCATCGCGATGGCCGTTCCAGTCATCCTGATCCTGATCATTTTCTCTTTCGTTCTGATGCGCGCGGCGCCGGGCGGGCCGTTCACCAAGGAACGCGCATTGCCACCGGTGGTGCTTGAGAACATCAACGCCAAATACGGGCTTGATGATCCGCTGCTCGTCCAGATCGGCACCTATCTGAAAAACATCCTGTTCCATTTCGATTTCGGTCCCAGCTTTGTCTATCAGGACCGGACGGTGAACCAGATCATTGCGGACGGGTTCCCGGTTACGCTGACCTATGGGTTCTGGACCTTTGTTTTTGCCGTTCTGGTCGGGGGCGCGCTGGGGATTGTTGCGGCGCTGAAGCAAAACACGTGGATCGACTATCTGGCGGTCGGGTTTTCCATTGGCGCACAGGCCCTGCCGAACTTCATCATGGCACCCATTCTCGTCCTTGTCTTCACGCTCTGGCTGGGCTGGTTGCCCGGTGGCGGCTGGTGGGGCGGGCCGAATGATCCCAATTCCTATACCTCCTATCTGATTATGCCGGTCATCGCGCTGGCGACATCCTATCTGGCGTCGATTGCGCGGCTGACGCGGTCGTCGATGCTTGAGGTGATGAACTCGAACTTCATCCGCACCGCGCGGGCCAAGGGTCTGCCGGACCGGACGATCATCCTGCGCCACACGCTGAAACCGGCGCTGATCCCGGTGATTTCCTATCTTGGACCGGCGTTTGTTGGCATGATCACCGGCTCGGTCGTTGTGGATATGTTCCTGTCCACCGGCGGGATCGGCAAGGACTTCGTGCAGGCCGCGCTGAACCGCGACTATTCCGTGATCATGGGGATCACGATCCTTGTGGGGATGCTGACGATCCTGTTCAACCTGGTGGTCGACGTGCTGTATGCATGGATCGACCCACGGATCCGGTACTAAGGGGGCGGACACATGGCACATGTAACCAATGTAGAAACCGCCGAAGTCATCAAGGGCCGCTCGCTGTGGCAAGATGCGCGGGCACGGTTCTTTCGCAACAAGGCGGCGGTCGTGTCGCTGGTCATCCTGATCCTTGTATCGCTGTTTGCATTGTTTGGCGGGATGCTGACCCCGTGGTCGAATGAAGAGATCGACTGGAACCTGATGGGTGACGTGCGCACCCTTGGCGGGCCGTCGTTCGAAACCAAGCATTATTTCGGGTTGGACCCGCTGGGCCGCGACCTGTTTGCCCGCGTCGTGCAGGGCACGCAGATCTCGCTGATGATCGGGATCGTCGGCGCGTTGATCTCGGTTGTCGTGGGCACGCTTTATGGCGCGACTGCGGGGTTCATCGGCGGGCGGCTGGACAACATCATGATGCGGATCGTCGATATCCTGATGGCGATCCCCTATATGTTCGTGCTGATCCTGCTTCTGGTGGTGTTCGGGCGGTCGATCTTCATGCTGTTCGTCGGCATCGGCCTGATCTCGTGGCTGGACATGGCGCGGATCGCGCGCGGGCAAACCCTGTCGATCAAGAACAAGGAATTCGTCGAGGCGGCGATTGCCACCGGTGTGTCCACGCCGAAGATCATCATCCGCCATATCGTTCCGAACCTGCTGGGCGTCGTGATCGTCTATGCAACGCTTCTGGTGCCGTCGATGATCATGTTCGAAAGCTTCATCTCGTTCCTTGGGCTGGGCGTGCAGGAACCCCTGACCAGTTGGGGCGCGCTGATCAACGAAGGGGCGGGGCAGATGCGCTATGGCACCCTGTGGATGCTTGGCTTCCCGCTGTTCTTCTTCCTGATCTCACTGTTTGCTTTCTTTTTCTTTGGTGACGGCCTGCGCGACGCGCTGGACCCGAAAGACCGGTAGGGGTTCTGCGATATGGCACTTCTTGAAGTACGCGACCTGAGCGTTCATTTCGACACCCCCGATGGCACCGTGACCGCCGTGGACGGGATCAGTTTCGACCTGACCGCCGGCGAAACGCTGGGCGTGGTGGGGGAAAGTGGGTCGGGCAAAAGCCAGACCGTCTTTGCGATCATGGGCCTTCTGGCCCGCAACGGCAAGGCGACCGGATCGGTGAAGCTGGCCGGGGAAGAGATTTTGAACATCGCCCCCAGCAAGCTGAACAAGATCCGGGCCGAGAAGATCGCGATGATCTTCCAGGACCCGATGACCTGCCTGAACCCGTTCATGCGTGTCTCGGACCAGATGGCCGAGGTTCTGACCCATCACAAAGGCATCTCGAAATCCGAGGCGGTGCGCCAGTCTGTCGATATGCTTGATGCCGTGCGCATTCCCGAAGCGAAGAAGCGGGTCACGATGTTCCCGCACGAGTTTTCGGGCGGGATGCGCCAGCGGGTGATGATCGCAATGTCGCTTCTGTGCAAGCCCGACATCCTGATCGCCGACGAACCGACCACGGCGCTGGATGTGACCGTTCAGGCACAGATCATGAAACTGCTGGAAGACCTGCAATCGGAATTCGGCATGTCCATCATCCTGATCACCCACGATCTTGGCGTCGTGGCCGGATCGTGCAAGGAAACCCTTGTCATGTATGGCGGGCAACAGATGGAATACGGGACCACCGAGGGGCTGTTCGAAATGCCGACCCATCCCTATACGATGGGCCTTCTGCGGGCGGTGCCGCGTCTGGATCTTGAAAGCCCGCGCCTGGCCACGATCCCCGGCAGCCCCCCCAACATGATGAACATGCCCACAGGCTGCCCATTCTCGCCCCGATGTGAATTTGCGATCAAGGACTGCGCCACGATCCGTCCCGTGCTGGATGGTGTGGCCGGGCGCAAGGTGCGCCGCCGTGCCTGTATCAGACCATTGGAGGAGCTTGTATGAACGCCCAATCGCCTCTTTTATCCGTCCGCGACCTGAAGGTCTGGTTTGACATCAAGCCCAAGGGCGCGATGCCGTGGACGGCTCCTGAAAAGCTGAAAGCTGTGGATGGGGTCGATTTCGACCTGATGCCGGGCGAGACCCTGGGCATCGTGGGCGAGAGTGGCTGCGGAAAATCCACACTGGCGCGCGCCATCATGCGCATGGTCCCGTCCGAGGCAGGCACCGTCCTGTGGCTGGGCGATGATCTTCTGTCGCTGAACAAGCAGGGCATGCGCGAACATCGAAAAGAGATGCAGATGATCTTTCAGGATCCGCTGGCATCCTTGAACCCGCGCATGACCATCGGCCAGATTGTGGCCGAACCGCTCAAGACCCACTATCCTGACGTTTCAAAGTCCGAGGTGAAGACCCGCGTGCGCGAGGTGCTGGATCGCGTGGGCATCCTGCCCAACATGATCAACCGTTACCCGCACGAGTTTTCGGGCGGGCAATGCCAGCGGATCGGGATTGCCCGTGCGCTGATCCTGAAGCCGCAACTGATCATCTGCGACGAACCCGTGTCGGCGCTGGACGTGTCCATTCAGGCGCAGGTGATCAACCTGTTGATGGACATTCAGGAAGAGATGGGGCTGAGCCTGATCTTCATCGCCCACGACCTCTCCGTGGTCAAACACATCTCGACGCGGGTAATGGTTCTGTATCTTGGCAATGTCGTCGAAATCAGCGAGGCCGAGCAACTGTATCGCGCGCCGGGCCACCCCTATACGCAGGCGCTGATTTCGGCGGTGCCGATCCCCGATCCCAAGGCCCATGCCGAGAACGAGGTGATGCTTCTGGATGCCGACCTGCCGTCGCCGCTGAACCCGCCATCGGGTTGTGTGTTCCGCACGCGCTGCCCACTGGCCAGATCGGTCTGTGCGGAAACCAAGCCGCCGCTGACGGATCGTGGCAACGCGCAGCAAGTGGCCTGCCACGTGATCTGAAGGTGCATCCCCCGAGAATTTGAAACCCCGGCCCGCGCCGGGGTTTTCTAGCTCTGCTCTGCGGGAAACCCGATCTCGTTCAGCTTGGCGACGATGGTCTCGGGCGACAGGCCCGATACATCGACCGTGCGGGCCTCCATATCGAATTCCAGTTGGTCGGCGCCTGCCGCTGTCAGGGTTTCCGTGATGGAAGCCTTGCAATGCCCGCAGCTCATATCAGGCACGTGAAATCTGGTCATGGGAAACTCTTTCTGCAATCGGTGCTGCCCATTTGCATACGCCTAATTTTCAATGGGTCAAGCGCCGGAAAGAAATTTCGCAATCGGGTCTTGACCTTCCAGTCACTGGAAACCTTATCTAAGGTGCACAACGAGATCGGAGTGCCTTATGTCTGCTGCAACCACCCTGACCCTGAAGCTTGAAAACCTGTCCTGCGCGTCGTGCGTCGGGCGGGCTGAACGCGCGTTGACCGCCGTCGATGGCGTCGACAGTGCACCGGTCAACCTGGCAAATGAAACGGCGCGTGTCGCGTTTTCAGCCCCGGCGACGACCGGCGCGCTGACCGACGCATTGGACCGGGCCGGATATCCCGCGCGGCGCGAAACGGCGGTGTTGGAGGTCGGGTCGATGACCTGTGCCTCGTGTGTGGGGCGGGTCGAACGCTTGCTGACCGCGACGCCGGGCGTTTTGGAAGCGCGGGTCAATCTGGCGTCGGAGCGGGCTTTCGTGACCTATCTGGCCGGGGCCGTCAGCCCCGATGCGCTGTCTGCCAAAGTCACCAAGGCGGGGTTCCCGACACATCCGCGCGACGACGGCGCCACCGATGCCCCGCGCGACAAGGAAGCCGAGGCAAACGCCTTGCGACGCAAGGCCCTGCTTGCAGCCGCCCTGACCCTGCCCGTATTCATCCTTGAGATGGGTGGGCATGTGTTCCCAGCCTTCCATCACTGGATCGCGCGGACGATTGGCCTTGGCACGTCCCACTGGATCCAGCTTGTCCTGACAACGATCGTCATGGCCGGGCCGGGCCGGATGTTCTTTGCCAAGGGCATTCCCGCCCTGCTGCGCGGCGCACCCGAGATGAACGCCCTGGTCGCGCTGGGCACATCGGCGGCCTATCTGTATTCTGTGGTGTCGGTGCTGGCGCCGGGGATCCTGCCCGCAGGCACCGCGAACGTCTATTTCGAAGCGGCGGCGGTGATCGTCGTGTTGATCCTGATTGGGCGCTGGATGGAAGCGCGCGCCAAGGGCCGCACGGGCGAAGCCATCCGGGCGCTTGTGGCGCTGGCCCCCAAGGAAGCCCTTGTCGATGCCGATGGTAAAACCCTGACCCGCCCCGTCGCGCAGGTTGTGACGGGCGAGGTTGTGGTGATCCGCCCCGGTGAACGCGTGCCGTTGGATGGCGAGGTGATCGAGGGCGAAAGCCTTGTCGATGAAAGTATGATCACGGGTGAACCGGTGCCCGTGCCCAAGACCACGGGCGACACAGTGACCGGCGGCACCGTCAACGGCAAAGGCGCGCTGAAGGCGCGGGTTACGGCTGTTGGGCCGGACACGCTGCTGTCGCAGATCGTGCGGATGGTCGAAGACGCGCAGGGTGCGCGCCTGCCCATTCAGGCGTTGGTCGACCGGATCACGGCGATCTTCGTGCCCATCGTGATGGGGATTGCCGCGCTGACCGTGCTGTTCTGGTTGCTGATCGGACCGGATCCGGCGCTTGGGCTTGCCTTGGTCGCGGGTGTGTCGGTTCTGATCATCGCCTGTCCCTGTGCGATGGGGCTGGCGACCCCCACCTCGATCATGGTGGGCACCGGGCGGGCCGCGCAATTGGGCGCGCTGTTTCGTCGTGGTGACGCGTTGCAATCCCTGCAATCGGCGGAAATCGTCGCCTTCGACAAAACCGGCACGCTGACGCAAGGGCGGCCTGAGCTGACGGCTTTCGAAACTGCCGGTGATCTGGATGCCGACACGGTGTTGGCCATGGTTGCCGGAGCCGAGGTGCAAAGCGAACACCCGCTGGCCCAAGCTATTTTGCGCGGGGCAGAAGATCGCGGCGTTGCTCCTGCGAAGGCCGCTAACGTGCAGACCGTGACCGGGTTCGGTTTGCAGGCAGAGGTGGACGGCGCACATCTCCTTGTCGGGTCGCAGAAGTTCATGGAACGTGAAAACATCCCGATGACCGACCTTGTAAAGCGCGCAGGCCCCATGCGGGCCAAGGGGCACACGGTGTTCTTCGTGGCAATCGACGGCAAGTTTGCCGCGCTCATCGGCGTGTCCGACCCGATCAAGCCTGACACCGCACCTGCCTTGACCGCGTTGCGCGCAATGGGGAAACAGCTTGCCATGATCACCGGCGATGACCCGGCCACCGCCGCCGCCATTGCCGACCAGCTTGGCATAGACCACGTAAATGCCGGGGTGCTGCCTGATGGCAAGGTCGCGGCGGTCGAGGCGCTTCAGGCGCGTTACGGCAAAGTGGCTTTTGTTGGCGATGGCATCAACGATGCCCCGGCGCTTGCGCGTGCCGATGTCGGGCTGGCCATCGGAACCGGCACTGACGTGGCGATCGAGGCGGCGGATGTGGTGCTGTCCTCGGGGGCGTTGTCCGGCGTGGCCAACGCGTTCGAGATCAGCCGCCGGACCATGACCAACATTCGCCAGAACCTGTTCTGGGCTTTTGGATATAACGTGCTGCTGATCCCGGTGGCGGCGGGGTTGCTCTATCCCGTCTGGGGCGTCTTGCTGTCGCCGATGCTGGGCGCGGGGGCGATGGCGGCATCCTCGGTCCTTGTGCTGACCAACGCGTTGCGCTTGCGCTTTGTCCGCCCGGTGTTGGAGGATGCAGCATGAACATTTCCGAAGCCGCCCAGCATGCCGGACTGCCGGCGAAAACGATCCGTTATTACGAGGATATCGGACTGGTCACGCCCAATCGCGATACCAATGGCTACCGCGTGTTTTCCGCGCAAGACCTGCACAAGCTGACCTTTCTGGCGCGATCCCGCGCGCTTGGTTTTTCGATCGAAGACTGCCGCGCCCTGCTGGCCCTTTACGAGGATCAGACCCGTGCCAGCAGCGACGTGAAACGGATCGCTGCCGAACATCTGGACGAGATCGAGGCCAAGATATCGGACCTTGTGGCCATGCGCGACACGCTGTCGGAACTGGTGCGCGCCTGTTCGGGTGATGACCGGCCGGACTGCCCGATCCTGAAGGGGATCGAACATGCAAAAGGACCGGCCCGAAAGCCTTGAGCCACATCAAAGACAGGTCGTGTTTGCATGTGCAGAAACGAAGCAGGAGGAGTGATCGGCTTGCCCCAAGGGGTAAGCTTTGCGCGAAGGACCAAACCGCATGGACAAAAGCCCGCTTAGCCCTCTGTTCGACCCGCGATCCGTGGCCGTGTTCGGGGCCAGCCCCTCTGGCGGCTCGGTCGGTGCGCTTGCCTATGCCAATCTGGTGGCTGGTGACTTCGACGGCGAAATTTTCGCGATCAACCCCAAGCACAAAGCCATTGGCGATGCAGTATGCTATCGGACGATAGCCGGCATCCCGCACGAGATTGATCTGGCCGTCATTGCCACACCAGCCCGAACCGTTCCCGGCATCATGCGCGATTGTGCCGCGGCGGGTGTGAAGGCGGCGATCATCCTGTCGGCAGGGTTTGGCGATGGGGACCAGAAAGGCCGCGCCTATGAATCCCAGGTCATGCACGAGGCCCGCAAAGGTGGCATTCGTGTTTTGGGGCCGAACTGCGTCGGGTTGGTGCGGCCATGGCTGGGGCTGGATGCCACGTTCCTCAGGTCTCAGGCGCCGAAAGGGCGGCTGGCCATGGTGTCGCAATCGGGGGCCCTGATCTCGGCGATTGCGGATTGGGCAGGGCCGCATCATTCCGGGTTCTCGGCCATGGTGTCGCTGGGCAGTTCGCTGGATGTCGATATCGGGGACACGCTGGATTATCTGGTGAACGATCCGAAGACCGATGCGATCCTTTTGTATATCGAAGGCGTGAAAGACGCGCCGAATTTCATGTCGGCCATGCGCCGGGCCGCGCGCCTGAAACCGGTGATCGTTCTGAAATCGGGTCGCCATGCGGTCAGCGCCAAGGCCGCGCATACCCATACCGGTGCCCTGATCGGGTCAGATCAGGTCTTCGATGCGGCGCTGGAACGCGTCGGTGCGGTGCGGGTCAACACGCTGGGACAATTGTTCGCCGCCGCCGAGCTTTTGGCGAACACCAAGAAAACCTCGGGCGACCGGTTGTGCATCATCACGAACGGGGGCGGCGCGGGCGTGCTGGCCGCCGACCGCGCGGGCGATCTGGGCCTCAGCCTTCCGCCCCTGTCCGATGCGACCCGCAAGGCGCTGGACAAACTCCTGCCGCCGTTCTGGAGCCATGCCAACCCCGTTGACATTCTGGGCGACGCGACGCCCGATGCGTATGGCGCTGCGGTCAAGGCCGCGATTGCCGACCCCGAGGTCGATGGCGTGCTGGTGTTGCTGACACCACAAGCCATGACCGACGCAACCGCCGCGGCGCATGCCGTGAAAGACGCTTTGCCAAAGCGCAACAGGAAACCCGTGCTGGCCTGCTGGATGGGCGAAGACGTGGTTGCGGAAGGGCGCGTTTTGCTGTCCGAGGCCGGGATTTCTGTGTTTGAAACGCCGGAACGGGCGGTGGAAGGGTTCTCTTACCTCGCGCAGCATTATCGCAATCGGAAGCTGTCGCTGGAAGTCCCGCGCGCGCGTGCGTTCGAGCAGGGGCTTGATCTGGACGGCGCGCGGATGATCATATCGAACGCGCTGGCCGCCGGGCGCGGCATCCTGTCGGACACGGAAAGCAAAGCCCTGCTCAGCGCTTTCAACATCCCCGTCAACCTGACCTTCGAAGCCAAGACCGCCAACGAAGCGTTGATCGCCGCCGAAACCGTCCGCTTCCCTGTTGCCATGAAAATCTCGTCACCCGATGTTTCGCACAAGACCGATGTGGGCGGGGTGAAGATCAACGTGGCCCATGCGGCGTCGGTCACGCGCGCGTTTCATGAGATCATCGGCAGTGTCACCAAAGCCATGCCAGAAGCCCAAGTGTCAGGCGTCACGGTTGAAGCGATGTCGCATTTGCGACAGGCCCGCGAGCTGGTGATCGGCGCCAGCCGCGACCCCGTCTTTGGACCGACGATCCTGTTTGGCGCCGGCGGCACGATGGTCGAGGTGATGAAAGACAGTGCGGTTGCCCTGCCGCCCCTGAACGCGGTGCTGTCCGAGCGTCTGATCAACCGCACCCGAGTGTCAAAGGCGCTGGACAGTTTCCGCGACTATGATCCGGTTGATAAGGCAGCGGTTGTTGATGTGTTGAAGCGCATCTCGATCATCGTCAGCGAACTGCCCGAGATCGTCGAGCTGGACATCAACCCGCTTTTTGCCGGGCCGGACGGTGTGTTGGCGGTGGATGCCCGGATCACCATCGCGCGGCCCCCCGCCAACGATGGCCGCTATGATCACATGGCGATCCACCCCTATCCGCGCCACCTTGCCCGCGAAACCTTCCTGCGGGACGGCACCCCCCTGACCATCCGCCCGATCCGGCCCGAGGACGCGGAACATGAAAAGCAGTTCATGCGCGATCTGTCGGACGAGGCGAAGATGATGCGGTTCATGGGGTCCGTGAACGAGCTTAGCCCCGAGCTTCTGGCGCAGTTCACGCAGATCGACTATCGCCGCGAAATGGCGCTGGTCGCGATGGCCGAGATCGACGGCAAGTCCGTGCAAGTCGGGGTCGCGCGCTATGTGATCAATCCTGACTGGAAAAGCTGCGAGTTCGCTGTCGTGGTGTCGGATCGTATTCAGAATCAGGGGTTGGGCACGACGTTGATGAAGGGTCTGTTCAAGGCGGCGCAGGATCACGGGCTGGATGTGATTGAAGGCACGGTTCTGCGCAAGAACGCCCCGATGCTGCGCCTGATGAAAGATCTTGGGTTCACGCAACGCCCGGACCCCGACGACCCCGACGTGGTGATTGTCGAACGCGCGCTATAGGCATAGGTGAAGGAGAGGAGACCGAATGCTGTCCATCATATCGCACCCCGAGTGCCGAGATCACGACGCAGGCCCCCTGCACCCGGAAAGCAAGGCGCGACTGGATGCGATCAACAATCAGCTGATCATGTCGGGTATGGATTACGTTGTGCGCCACCGCGATGCGCCACTGGTCGAGCGGTCTCAGTTGGAACGGGTGCATGACCACGACTATCTGGATCGTGTCTATGCGCTGGCACCGGGGCAGGGGATGGAAAGCGTCGAGGTTGATGGCGACACGGTGATGAGCCCCGGCACCCTGCGCGCCGCCGAACGGGCCGCCGGGGCTGGTGTGCTGGGCGTCGATCTGGTGATGGCGGGTGAGGCAAATCCGGTCTTTTGCATGATCCGCCCGCCGGGCCACCACGCCGAACGCGACAAGGCGATGGGGTTCTGCCTGTTCAACAACATCGCGGTGGCCGCCGCCCATGCGTTGGAGGGCCATGGGTTGTCACGCGTCGCGATCATCGACTTCGATGTGCATCACGGCAACGGCACCGAAGAGATCTTCAAGACCGAACCGCGCGTGCTGTTCTGCTCCAGCTTCCAGCACCCGTTCTATCCATTTACCGGGCATGAAAAGGAAACCGACAACCTTGTCGATATCCCGCTGTCCGCCGGGGCAGGCAGCGCCGAGTTTCGCGAGGCCGTCAGCGCCCATTGGTTGCCGCATCTTAGGAAGTTCAAACCCGAGTTCATCTTCATCTCGGCCGGGTTCGATGCCCATGTGGCCGATGACATGTCCAGCGTGCAACTGACCGATGCCGACTATGAATGGGTCACGCGCGAATTGAAGGCGATTGCCGATGAATCTGCCGATGGGCGGATCGTGTCCATGCTGGAAGGGGGATACGAACCGGAGGTTCTGGCCCGGTCCGTGGTGAAACACCTGAACGTGCTGCTTGGCTGATCAGGCGAACCGCGCGGGATCAAGCGACGCGACAGTGGCTGCATCCAGTTCGGATGACGTTCCGGCGACGATATCGGCCAGCAAGCGCGACGCACCCGGGCTTGACTGGAACCCGTAACCGCCCTGGCCTGCGAACCACAGGAATTCCGCGTCCTGCGGGGAACGCCCGATCACAAGGTTCCTGTCGGGTGCGAAACTGCGCAACCCGGCCCAGTTCGAAATCATCCGTGTGACGGGTTCCGTCACCAGTTCTTCATATCGCGCCAATCCTTCGGCCAGCACCATATCGTCTGCCCAGGCATCCTGGGCGTCGACCGGATCGGCATCGGCGGGCGACACGATCAGGGCACCCGCATCCGGCTTGGCATACCAGCTTTCACCGGCGCCCATGAACATCGGCCAGGAGGCAACCTCGTGCCCGCCCGGGGCCGGAATGCGCGCCATGGACCGGCGATAGGGCTGGATACCCAGTGGCGTGATCCCTGCCAGCGCCGCGATCTGATCGGCCCAGGCCCCGGCGGCGTTGACCAGCGTTTTCGCGGTGAAAACCCCTTTGGGGGTTGTGACCTCCCACCCGGTTTCATGTCTGGTGATGCTCTGAACCGGGGCGCCGTTGACGATCTCGCCATTGTTGCGCAGTTCGCGGGCAAAATTCTGAACCAGCAGATCGGTGTCAATGTCCCACGCGTCCTCGTGATACCCGGCGCCGATCAGGGTTTCGGCGTTCAGGATCGGAACAAGCCCGCGGGCGTCGTCGACTGAAATGGACTCCAGCGACATAGCGGCCAGATCATGTGCCAGCGCGTCCTCTTGCCCCGTCTTTGCGACGATCATCAATCCACGCGGGCTGAGCACCCCCCCGTTTTCGGTTTGATGATACTGCCGCGATGCGCGGTTCAGCTCGATCACGCTGGGCGCACCATAGCTTTCTTCGAACATCGCAGCAGACCGACCCGACGCGTGATAGGCCAGTGCGTCCTCAGTCTCTAACAATGTGACACGCCCGATATGCGACAGCCGCGCCCCGGCCGATACGCCCGCGATGCCGCCGCCAATGATGATGAAATCCTGCATTCCCGTTCCCATGATGCCATCGTCAGACCGCGACACTGGCACGACATAGGAAAAAGCGAAAGACCCGTCGACCACTTGATTGGCGCCGTCCGAATGAAAAGACCCTGCCCGAAGGCAGGGTCTATTTGTTCAAAAGGTTCAGTGATCAGCTTGAGGGGATTTCACCCTCGATGCCTTCGACATAGAAATCCATGCCGGCAAGGGTGCCATCATCTGCCGTTTCGCCTTCGGCAAGCCAGGCCGATCCGTCCTGCTTGTTCAAAGGTCCGGTGAAGGCGTGATACTCGCCCGAACCCAACGCATCGCGCAGGGCTTCGGCTTCGGCCTTCACGTCTGCCGGAACGGCATCCGTGATCTCGCCAATGCCAACCATGCCAGCGCCGATCCCGTCCCATGTCGACGTGCTTTCCCAGGTGCCATCCATGACGGCCTTGGTGCGCGCGATATAGTAGGGCGCCCAGTTGTCGATGATCGACGACACGCGCGGCATCGGTGCGTATTCCGACATGTCGGACGCCTGCCCGAAGGTGATGATGTTCCCGGCTTCCTGTGCGGCCGCTTGCGGGGCGGTCGAGTCGGTGTGTTGCAGGATCACGTCGGCGCCCTGTTCGATCAGGGCCTTGGCTGCGTCTGCCTCTTTCGCCGGGTCGAACCAAGTATAGGCCCAGATGATCTTGAACTGAACGTCCGGGTTCACCTTCTTGGCATGAATATAGGCCGAGTTGATGCCGCGGATAACCTCGGGAATGGGGAACGAGGCGATGTAGCCCACGATGTTCGATTTGGTCATCTTGCCCGCAATGTGGCCTTGCACGGCGCGGCCTTCATAGAACCGGGCCGAATAGACCGACAGGTTCGGAGCGGTCTTATAGCCGGTGGCGTGTTCGAACTTGATATCCGGGAACTTCTCGGCCACGGCGACGGTTGCGTCCATATACCCGAATGACGTTGTGAAGATCAGGTCCGCCCCGGCCAGCGCCATTTGCGTGATGGCACGTTCGGCGTCGGCCCCTTCCGGCACGCTTTCCTGATAGATCGTTTCGACCTGGTCGCCGAACTCTTCTTCCACCGCCAGACGCGCCTGATTGTGTTCATAGGTCCAGCCGCCATCGCCGATCGGGCCGACGAAGATAAAGCCGACCTTGGTGGCGTCCTGGGCCACCGCGGCACCGGACAGCCCGGCGGCCACGGCCACACTGGCCAGAAGTGTTTTTACTGCACGCATTTCATTCTCCCTTGATGGTTTGAGCAGATTTCGATGTGTCGGTGTCGCGGTCATCGCCGTTCTCGGCGGCCTCGCGAATGCGTCGTTGAATATTCGTTTCGCTTTCCAGAAGCGCGGCGGTCACGATGGCGGACGGGACGGCGATCACGCCAAGCCCGATGAACAGCACGACCGTGGTGAAGATCTTGCCGCCTGCCGTGACCGGGAACATGTCGCCATAGCCCACCGTGGTAAAACTGGCGACCGCCCACCACAGGCTGTCGGGGATCGAGGTGAAGACCTCGGGCTGGGCGTCATGTTCGAAGATATAGATCCCGACCGCCGAGACATAGAGCATCAGCCCCGAGATCACGCCAAAGACCAGAAGTTCGCCCCGCACCTGCCTGAACGCAACCACCAGACGCTCCATGGCGTGCGAGCCGCGAAACAGCTTCAGCAGACGCACCAGCCGCAACAGGCGGAAGGTTCGCAGCACCTGCCATTGCGGGGTCATCAGCGCGATTGCGGGGGCGATGCTCAGCAGATCCACGATCCCCCAGAAGCTGAACGCATACCGCAACGGGCGCCGCGCCGTGGTCAGACGAACCAGATATTCGACCGAAAAGACGATCAGCAGGAAGACTTCGAAGCTCAACAGGAAACGGCGCAGGTTTCCCGGCAATTGCGGCATGGTTTCAAGCGCGATGGCAACGGCGGATGCGACGATCAGAACATCCATCACGCGACCAATATTCACACCGCCCAAGGGCTTGTGGCCGTCAAGGATCTCGTGAATGTCGGGTTTGATCATCAGACAGGCCTAATGCGTCGCGTGGAAGATGCGCCCAAGCGATCCGGGCGCGCCATGATTGCCACGCAAAGAGATAACCACAAGGACAAGGATTGTCACGACATAGGGGCTCATCGCCAGGATCTCGACCGGGATGGCGGCCCCCGCTGCCTGTAGATTCAGCTGAAGCACCGTGATGCCGCCAAACAAGTAGGCGCCCAGCAGAACGCGCCATGGGCGCCAACTGGCAAACACGACAATGGCAAGGGCGATCCATCCCGCCCCGGCGGTCATGCCTTCGACCCATTGGGGCACACGGACAAGGCTGACGTAAGCGCCGCCCAGCCCGGCACATGCGCCGCCGAAGGCAATCGCCAGCAGGCGCACGCGCACCACCTTATAGCCAAGCGCGTGGGCGGCATCGTGATTTTCCCCAACGCCGCGCAGGATCAGACCGGCACGGGTGCGGGTCAGCACATACCACGTGACGGCCACGATGATCAGGCTGACATAGACCATCGGGTCGTGACGAAACAGGATTGGCCCAAGCACCGGAATATCGCCCAGCACCGGAATATCCCATTTGGCCATGCTGGGGGCTTTCATCCCCTCATAGGGTTTGCCGATCAGGGATGACAGGCCCAGACCGAACAGGGTCAGCCCCAGCCCGGTCGCCACCTGGTTCGACATGAGATACAGCACCAGCACGCCAAACAGCATCGACAGCGCCGCACCGGCGGCGGCCGCCGCGACGAACCCGACCGCCGGGCTGCCGGTGTTGACGCCGATGGCAAAACCCACGACGGCGCCGGTGATCATCATGCCTTCGACCCCAAGGTTCAGGACGCCCGATTTTTCCACCACCGCTTCACCGATTGCGGCCAGCAGGATCGGCGTGGCGGCAACCATCAACGAGGCCAGAAGAAGAAGCGGGTTGATTTGACCAAGATCCATCGTCGTTCTCCTTACACCGGCACGGTTTTGTTGAAGCGGATGCGGTAATGCGACAGCACGTCCATCGCCAGCAGGAAGAACATCAACATCCCCTGGAACATCTGGATCGCCGCCGCTGGCAAGCCCAGCATGAGCTGTGCCAACTCGCCCCCGATATAGGTCAGCGCCATCAGAAGCCCGGCCAGCAGAATACCGATGGGATGCAAGCGGCCCAGAAAGGCCACGATGATCGCGGTGAAACCGTAACCGGAGTTGAAGTCGATCGTAACCTGACCTGAGGGGCCGGATACCTCGAACAACCCGGCAAGCCCGGCCAGCGCCCCCGATGTGCCAAGGCAGAACAGGATCAACCGTGTGGGATTGACCCCGGCAAACCGGGCCGCGCGTGGGGCTTCGCCGGTCAGCCGCACCTGAAAGCCCAACATGTGCCGGGTCAGAAGCACATAGGCAAAGATGACCGCCACAAAGGCGGCGGCGACGCCCCAATGCATCCCCGTGCCGCTTATGATCTCGGTGTTATAGGCGGCGGGGAAGTCGCGGAAGTTGCGTGATCCTGGAAAGCCCATGCCTTCGGGGTTTTTCAAAAGCCCCTGACTGACCGAGGCCAGCAGGTTCTCGGCCACATAGACCAGCATCAGGCTGACAAGGATCTCGTTGGTGCCGAATTTCACCTTCAAAAGGCCGGGGATCATGGCCCATGCCCAGCCCCCCAATGCCCCTGCCAACACCATGGCCGGGAAAATCAGAACACTTTCCGACGGATAGAAGGCCAGCCCGACGCCCGCCCCGCAAATCGCGCCCATGATATACTGGCCCTCGGCGCCGATGTTCCAGATGCCTGCACGAAACCCAAGGCTCAGCCCGATGGCGATCAGGATCAGCGGCCCTGCCTTGACCAGAAGCTGCGGGCGGGAATAGGGGCCGAATGTTTCGTGAAACAGTGGATCCCAAAAGATCGTGCGAATGGCCTCAAGCGGCGGTTTGCCCAGCATCCAGAACATGATGCCGCCCGCAATCATCGTGGCGATCACGGCAAGGATCGGGGTGAAGCCGGCCCAGAATTGCGACGGCTGCGGGCGCTTTTCCAGATGTATCATGCCGCGCTCTCCGTCTCGCCACCGCCCATCATCAGGCCGATTGTTTCAACATCCAGACCTTGCGTCGGGACGGGATCGGCCAGTCGGCCTTCGTTCAACGCGGTGAACCGGTCCGAGATTTCCATCAGCTCATCCAGATCCTGACTGATCACGACGACCGCCGCACCGTTTTGTGCAAGGTCCAGCAAAGATTGCCTGATGGCTGCCGCTGCCGAGGCATCAACCCCCCAGGTCGGCTGGTTCACGACCAGCACATCCGGGCGCTGCAACACCTCGCGGCCAATGACGAATTTCTGCAAGTTGCCGCCCGACAGCGACCCGGCCGCATTGTCCGGCCCCGGTGTGCGCACGTCGAATTCTGTGATGATCTTGCGGGCGAAATCCTTGGTCCTGTGCCAGCGCAGGAACCCGCGATTAACCAGTTTCTCGCGCACCGCCCCGGTCAGAAGCGCGTTTTCCGTCAGGCTCATATCCGGCGCTGCCGAATGGCCCAGCCGCTCTTCCGGCGCCGTCAGAAGACCGCGCGCGCGACGGGCGTTCGGGGGCATCGCCCCGATATCCGTGCCCGCCAGTGTGATGGTTCCGTTTTGCGCGCGGCTTTCCCCGGACAGAACCGCCAACAGTTCATCCTGCCCGTTCCCGGCCACACCACCAACGCCCAGCACCTCGCCCTTGCGCACCTCAAGCGAGATGTTACGCAGGTCGGTGCCGAACTCGGTCGGGGATTTCATCGACACACCGGACATGGACAAGGCCACCGGGCCGGGTTCTGCCGCCTCGCGGAACGGAACGTGCAACGTGTCCCCCACCATCATTTCCGCCAGTTGTCGCGCCGATTTCTCGCGCGGGTCGCAAGTGTCGACGACCTTGCCCAGCCGCAGAACCGTGGCGTGTTCACAGAGCGAACGGATTTCCTCCAGCTTGTGCGAGATATACAGGATCGCCGTGCCCTCGGCGGTCAGCTTGCGCAGGGTTTCGAACAGGATATCAACCTCTTGCGGCGTCAGGACCGAGGTCGGTTCGTCCATGATCAACAGCTTCGGGTCTTGCAGAAGGCAGCGGATGATCTCGACCCGCTGACGTTCTCCGGCAGACAGGTCGCCCACGGTGCGCCCCGGATCAAGCGGCAGGCCATAGGCTTGGCTGACCTCGCGAATGCGCGCGGACAAGGCGCGCCGTTCGGGGGGATTGTCCATGCCAAGGGATATGTTTTCGGCCACCGACAGCGCGTCAAACAAGCTGAAATGCTGAAACACCATCGTGACACCCGATGCGCGCGCTGCCGCCGGGTTGACCGGCGCGAAATTTTCGCCGCGCAGCGTCATATGGCCCGCATCAGGCTTGACCAGGCCATAGATCATTTTCACCAGCGTGGATTTCCCCGCCCCGTTTTCCCCCAGCAAGGCGTGAACCTCGCCCGGCAGGATCGAGAACGAGACCTGATCATTGGCCACGACACCCGGATAGGCTTTGGTCATCCCCTCAAGTGTCAATAGCGCGTTTTGGTGGCGCGTGTCCCCTGTCACCTGGCATTCCCCTGTTGATTTTATCTTTATTTGCCACGCTCTTAAGTAGCGCGGAGGCAACCCCCACTGCAATGGCTTGCGGGGTTTTTCCAAGGCCTGGATCACCGATCGGGCATTGAATTCTGTTGATTTGGTCGATGTTGTGGCCAAGCGCGGTCAGGCGCCGTTGAAAACGAACCCATTTGGTTGCCGATCCGATCAGCCCGGCGCTGGCAAAGGGTCGCGACAGGATTGCATGGCACAGGTCCAGATCAAGGCTGTGGCTGTAGGTCAGCACCAGATGATGCGCATCCTGTGGGGCCATTCCGACGGCGCGGGCGGGGTTGGGCGCAGGCAGCGCGGTAACGCAGTCAGGAATGGCGTCGGGAAACCGGCCGGTGCCGGTATCGACCCAGGTGATGGCCAGATCGGTCAGCGGGGCCATCACATTGACCAGTGCCCGTCCGACATGGCCGGCGCCGTAAATCCAGACCGGGTGGGTGGGGTGTGTCAGCGGTTCGATCATCCAGCCTTGCAGCAATTGCGGCGCCGGGCGCACCCCTTGCGCCCGTGCTTGATCCAATATGCGTTTTACCGCCAAGGGTGTCGTGTTCGCGCCGCTTACGGCGCGTGCCACCACACCGTCCCGTGCCAGATGTGCAAGGTCGCTGGACGTGTAGAACTCGGTCAACAACGTGACCGCCCCGCCGCAGCATTGGCCCAGATCCGGCCCAAGCGGCACCCGGTTCAGGGTCGGGTTGACTGTGTGGGTCAGCAGCGCGCGCGCATCTGCGACTGCGCGATATTCCAGCGCTCCGCCCCCGATTGTGCCGCTTTGTCCGTCCGACCAGACCAGCATCGCCGCGCCCACCTCGCGCGGGGTCGACCCGGCGGTGTCGGCGACGACGACGCGGGCAACAGGGCCGTGTTTGGCAATGGCGTCGGCAAGCTGGGTCAGATCGAAGCTCATCCGGCGCGCACCCGTTCTATGGCGTTCAGGATTTCCTCGGCCGTGGCGGGGGCATTCAGGTCATGATACCCGTCGCCGCAAGCCGATACCGCGTCCGCCAGCGCCAGCCACGCCGAAATGCCCAGCATCAGGGGCGGTTCGCCAACGGCCTTGGACCGGAAGATCGTATCCTCGTGATTGGGTTGATCCCAAAGGTCGACGTTGAAGATGCGCGGACGATCCGAACAGGCGGGGATTTTATAAGTCGACGGCGCATGGGTGCGAAGCTGCCCTTTGGCGTCCCAGACGAGCTCTTCCGTGGTCAGCCAACCTGCCCCTTGCACATAGCCGCCCTCGACCTGCCCGATGTCAATCGCAGGATTCAGGCTGCTGCCCGCGTCATGCAGGATGTCGGTGCGCAAGATGCGATTCTCGCCGGTCAGCGTGTCGATGACGACCTCGGTCAGCGCAACGCCATGGGCAAAATACAGAAACGGGCGCCCTTGCCCTTTCATTCGATCCCAATTGATATCGGGTGTTTTATAGAACCCGGTGGCAGACAAGCTGACGCGCGCCTCATAGGCCGATGCCGTCGCCTTGGCAAAACTGATGGTCTGGCCATCCGGGCCGCGCAATGCGCTGTTGTCAAAACCGATGTCATCTGCCTTGCAACCCCAAAGCCCGGCGATATGTGCGGCGATCCGCGCGCGTATCGTCAGGCACGCCGCCCGCACCGCCATCCCGTTCAGGTCAGACCCCGAGGACGCCGCCGTAGCCGAAGTGTTGGGCACTTTCGCGGTGTCGGTCGCGGTGATCTTGACCGCGTCGATGGGCACGCCGAAACAGCGCGCCGCGACTTGCGCCACCTTCTGGAACAGCCCTTGCCCCATCTCGGTGCCGCCATGGTTCATGCGGATCGACCCATCGGCATAGACATGCACCAGCGCCCCGGCCTGATTCAGGTGGGTCAGGGTGAAGCTGATCCCGAACTTGACGGGCGAATAGGCCAGTCCTTTTTTCAGGATCGGATTATCCGCGTTGAACGCATCAACCTTTGCCCGTCGTGCGGCATAATCCGCCCGATCCAGTAACGCGTCGGTCATGACCGGAACGTGGAACCCTTCGATGGTCTGGCCGTAATGGGTGGTCTGCCCATCGCGATAGAAATTGACCCGTCGCACCTGAACAGGGTCCAACCCGCGCGCGGCAGCGATGTGATCCAGAATACGTTCGATCCCAAGAACACCCTGCGGGCCGCCAAAACCGCGAAAGGCCGTGGCCGAGGCTGTGTTGGTCTTCAGCCGATGGCTTTCGATCCGCACGGCAGGCAGGTGATAGGCGTTGTCGGCGTGAAGCATTGCGCGGTCGGCCACTGGCAGCGACAGGTCTTGCGACCAGCCGCAGCGGGCAAGCTGTGTGACCTCCACCCCCAATAGACGCCCGTTGTCATCGACGCCCACGCGATAGGTGATGCGGAAATCGTGGCGCTTGCCGGTGATCACCATGTCGTCGTCGCGGTCATAACGCATCTTGCAGGGGCGTCCCGTGCGCCGGGCCGCGACAGCACAGGCCACGGCCAGCGCGTTGCCCTGGCTTTCCTTGCCGCCGAAGCCGCCCCCCATCCGGCGGGTTTCAACGCGAATGCCGTGCATGGGCACACCCAACGCCTCGGCCACCTTGTGCTGAATTTCCGTGGGATGCTGGGTCGAGCTGTGGATCAGCATGTCACCCGCTTCCTGCGGGATCGCCAGCGCGGCCTGACCTTCCAGATAGAAGTGCTCCTGCCCGCCCATTTCGAATGACCCGGTCAAGATGTGCGGGGCGGATTGTATCGCGTCTGCGGCATCGCCGCGCGCCCAGATCACCGGGCCGCCTTCGAACCGGCTGTCCGCCTCCATCGCGTCGTCAATGGTCAGGATCGCAGGGCGTGGGTCGATGGTGATCTTAGCCTTTCGGGCGGCTTTGCGGGCGGCAAGATGCGAGGTTGCCACCACGACAAAGATCGGCTGACCGTGATAGAACACCTCGCCCCGCGCCAGCAGGGGTTCGTCATGCACGGATGGCGACACATCATTGGCGTGGGGCAGGTCGATGGCGGTCAGAACGTCAACCACGCCCGGCGACTGGCGCACCTTCGACAAATCTGCATGGGTGATGACGCCGCGCGCCACATCGCTCAGCCCGAAGGCCAGGTGCAGGCAATTGGCCGGTGTCGGAATGTCATCGACATATCGTGCCTCGCCCGTCACATGCAGGCGGGCGGCATCATGGGGCAGGGGGGCGCCGACGCTCATGGCTGCACCTCAAGCACGGATGTCGTCAGCCCCTGATCTTCGTGCCAATAGCGCAGCAACAGGTTCTGCGCCGCTTTCAACCGATAACTGGCCGAGGCGCGCATGTCGGACATCGGCGTGAAATCCTTGGCAAAGGCCGGCAGCGCGGCGCTTACGGTTGCTTCAGACCACGGCTTGCCAGCTATGACAGCTTCGACATGGGTGGCCCGTTTCGGAATGCCCGCCATGCCGCCGAACGCGATGCGGGCATCGGTGACAACACCCGCCTCGACCTGAATGTTGAACGCCCCCAACACGGCCGAAATGTCCTGATCGAACCGTTTCGACAGTTTGTAGACCCGCAAACGGTCGGGCTGGCGGTTGAACGAGACCGCTTCGACAAATTCGCCGGGGCGACGATCTTGCTTGCCGTAGTCGATGAAAAAGCTCTCCAGCGGGATCGCGCGGCGTTCCGATCCACGGCGCAGGTGCAATCTGGCATCCAGTGCGATCAGCGCAGGCGGCGTGTCGCCAATGGGCGAGCCGTTCGCGATATTGCCGCCAACCGTCGCGACATTGCGCACCTGGACCGAGGCAAAGCGGCGCAACATTTCGGCGAAATGGGGATGGTGCGGGGCGATGGCGCCGCGCAGCTTTTCAAGCGTGACGCCCGCACCGATGCGGATGGTATCATCCCCAATGTGAATGTCTTGCAGGTCTTCGACGCCGTTCAGAAAGATCACCGGGTTCAGGTCGCGCAGCGCCTTCGTGGCCCAAAGCCCGACATCGGTCGCCCCCGCAACAAGTGTCGCGTGTGGCGAGGTCATCAAAGCCTGCGCAAGCGCGTCGGATGTCCGGGGTCGTACGGGGTCGTCATGGCCGGCGTCGTCGGACAGCGCACCGGCCCGGGGGTCAAACCCGTCAGGCACGGCGGCACCGGCGGCGTCCTCTGCGGCGCGAATGATGGGGGCATAGCCGGTGCACCGACACAGGTTGCCCGCCAGCACATCGTCATGGCTTCTGTCGCCGTTGAAATGCGCTGCGGCCAGCGACATGGTGATACCGGGCGTGCAGAAGCCGCATTGCGATCCGTGCCTTTCGACCATTGCCTCCTGCACCGGGTGAAGCCGGTCGCCCTGCGCCAGCCCTTCGACCGTGGTCAGGGATTTGCCGTTCAACTGGCCCAGGAACAGGATGCAGGCATTGACGGCCCTGGTGCCGTGATCGTCCGCGACCATGATCGTGCAGGCCCCGCAATCGCCTTCGTTGCAGCCTTCCTTGGTGCCGGTCAGTCCCTGCGTGTCGCGCAACCAATCCAGCGTGGTCCGTGTCGGGTCCACGTCACGTAGCGTCACACTCTCTCCGTTCAGAAGAAAGGCGATATCCATGAGATGCGTCCTGCCGCGTTACCCTGTTGTGGCCCCATTTTGCCAGCCTTCGATGCGGCGTAGAAAACTGGCGGGGTTTTATTGTGCCGGTTAAGCAAAGCCGAGATTCGCTGTTCTGGCAAGAATTTCCTTCTTTGCACCGGTTGGATGGCTTTCGTCTGGTGTTGTTGCTATTGCCCAACAATTGGTATACAATTGCATACATTAAGGTGCTCCGCGATGATCAGACAACTACACCACGTCCAGCTTGCCATGCCCGAAGGGCAGGAGGATCAGGCCGTTCGCTTCTATGCCGATCTTCTGGGGCTGGAGCCCGACCCAAAACCCAAGGCGCTGGCCAATCGTGGCGGGGTGTGGTTCCGCCGCGGTGATGTGCGCGTTCACCTTGGCGTCGAAGCTCCGTTTTCCCCGGCGAAGAAGGCGCACCCGGCATTTCTGTGCGGTGATCTGAACGCGTTGGCAAAGGTGCTAACAGGCGCCGCTTATCCGGTGCGATGGGATGAAAAGCTCAGCGGTTACAGGCGTTTCTACACGGAAGACCCGTTCGGGAACCGGATCGAGTTCCTTCAGCCTGCACCTTGACCGTTTCTGTGCTTCCCCCGTGCCGGGTGGTCGTCTAGTTTGACGCCATGACCAAGCATCCCCGATTCATTCACCTGCGCGTGCATACCGAATATTCGCTGCTGGAAGGGGCCATTCCGGTCAAGAAACTGCCGGGTCTGTGCGCCGCGGCCGGAATGCCTGCGGTCGCCGTGACCGACACCAACAACATGTTCGCGGCGCTGGAGTTTTCCGTGACGGCAGCGGGCGAAGGGGTGCAACCGATCATGGGCTGTCAGGTCGACGTGGCATTTGACACGCCCGCCCCTGGCGAGAAACCACGCCCCGCCGCCCCGCTTGTCTTGTTGGCGCAGAACGAGCGTGGATATGAAAACCTGATGAAGCTCAATTCCTGTCTTTATATCGACAAAGGGGGCGAGCTGCCGCAGGTGCAGCTTGATGAACTGGAGCGGTATTCCGAAGGGTTGATCTGTCTGACGGGCGGGGCGGAAGGCCCCGTCGGGCAATTCCTGCAAGCCGGGCAGAGGCCGAAGGCCGAGGCGCTGATGCAACGGCTGCACGCTTGCTATGGTGATCGGCTGTATGTCGAGTTGCAACGCCATCCGGGCGAGGGCGGGCAGACCACGCAGGCCGAACGCGCCACCGAACAAGGCTTCGTCGAAATGGCGTATGCAATGGGCGTTCCGCTGGTCGCGACCAACGACGCCTATTTCCCGCAACAGAAACTGTACGAGGCACATGACGCGCTGATCTGCATCAAGGAGGGCGCCTATGTGGACCAGCAGGAGGGCCGTCGCCGCCTGACGCCGCAGCATTACTTCAAAAGCCCCGAGGAAATGATCACGCTGTTTGCCGATCTGCCCGAGGCGATTGATAACACGGTGGAAATTGCCCGCCGCTGCGCCTTCATGGCCTATCGCCGCGATCCGATCCTGCCGAAATTTGCCGATGACGAGGTCGAGGAGCTGCGCCGTCAGGCCAATGAGGGCTTGCAGGCCCGTCTTGCGGTGATCCCCCATGCGGTTAGTGTCGAGGACTACCAGAAACGGCTGGATTTTGAACTCGACATCATCGAAGGCATGGGCTTTCCGGGCTATTTCCTGATCGTTGCCGATTTCATCAAATGGGCCAAGGAACATGATATCCCGGTCGGGCCGGGGCGGGGGTCGGGCGCGGGGTCGCTCGTGGCTTATGCGCTGACCATCACCGACCTTGATCCCCTGCGCTATTCGCTGCTGTTCGAACGGTTCCTGAACCCCGAACGGGTGTCGATGCCCGACTTCGACATCGACTTCTGCATGGACCGCCGGGAAGAGGTGATCCGCTATGTGCAAGAGAAATATGGCCGCGACAAGGTGGGGCAGATCATCACCTTCGGCGCGCTTCTGTCCAAGGCGGCGGTGCGCGACGTGGGCCGCGTGTTGCAGATGCCGTATGGGCAGGTGGACCGGCTGTCAAAGCTGATCCCCGTCGAGGGTGTCAAACCGGTCTCGATCGAGAAGGCGCTGGCAGACGAACCCCGCCTGCGGGAAGAAGCCCGCGCGGAAGAGGTGGTCGAACGCCTTCTGACCTATGGCCAACAGGTCGAAGGGTTGTTGCGCAATGCCTCGACCCATGCAGCGGGCGTCGTGATCGGCGACCGGCCGCTGGATGCGCTGGTGCCGCTCTACCAAGACCCCAAGTCGGACATGCCCGCGACCCAGTTCAACATGAAATGGGTCGAGCAAGCCGGGCTGGTGAAGTTCGACTTTCTGGGTTTGAAAACGCTGACCGTGATCCAGAACGCGGTGGACCTGATCCGGGGGCAGGGACGCGATATCCATATCGGGCCAAATGGCGAAACGCTTTACGACCCGCCCGAAGGGGCCGAGAACGAGATCAACACCATCCCGCTGGACGATGAAGCGACCTATAAGCTCTATGCCGCCGCCAAGACTGTCGCCGTGTTCCAGGTGGAAAGCAGCGGCATGATGGACGCGCTTCGGCGTATGAAGCCCAACTGCATCGAAGACATCGTGGCGCTGGTGGCGCTGTATCGTCCCGGCCCGATGGAAAACATCCCGACCTATTGCGAGGTCAAGAATGGGTTGCGCGAGATCGAAAGCGTTCACCCCCTGATCGACCATATCCTTGAGGAAACGCAGGGCATCATCGTCTATCAGGAACAGGTGATGCAGATCGCGCAGGTCATGGCGGGTTATTCGCTTGGGGGCGCGGACCTGCTGCGCCGCGCGATGGGCAAGAAGATCAAAGAGGCGATGGACGCCGAACGCCCGAAATTCGAAAAAGGCGCAGCGGAAAACGGGGTCGAGAAGAAGAAGGCGTCCGAGGTTTTCGACCTTCTGGAAAAATTCGCCAATTACGGCTTCAACAAATCCCACGCCGCCGCCTATGCGGTGGTCAGCTATCAAACCGCGTGGCTGAAAGCGAACCACCCGGTCGAGTTCATGGCCGGCGTGATGAACTGCGATATCCACCTGACCGATAAGCTGTCGGTTTATGCGCATGAGGTGCGCCGGGGCATGGAGATCGAGATCGTGCCGCCCTGTGTCAACCGCTCGCTGGAAACCTTCAGCGTTGATCAGGGTCGCGTTGTTTATGGTCTGGGGGCGCTGAAGAATGTGGGCATCGAGGCGATGAAGCTTGTGGTCGATGGGCGTAAGGTCGACGGGGTCGACAAGCCCTTTGCGACGTTGTTCGACTTTGCCCGCCGCGTCGATCTGAAACGTGTCGGCAAACGGCCGATGGAAATGCTGGCCCGCGCCGGGGCCTTTGACGAGCTTGACCCGAACCGTCGGCGGGTCTTTGACAGCCTTGATGCGCTGGTCAGTTATTCGGCGGCGATTTTTGAGCAACGCGCGTCGAACCAGGTTTCCCTGTTTGGTGAGGCAGGGGATGACCTGCCTGAACCGCGCCTGTCGCCTGTCGGCGACTGGCTGCCCAACGAACGACTGGCCGAGGAACACAAGGCCATCGGCTTCTATCTGTCCGGCCACCCGCTGGATGACTACCTGCCTGCTTTGAAACGCAAGGGGATCATGACCCTGCGCGAATTACGTGACAAGGCGGAACGGTCCGGGGCTGCGGTTGGCAAGGTGGCGGTGAATGTCAGCGGGCTTCAGGCGCGCAAGTCTGCCCGTGGAAACCAGTTTTTCCGTCTGAATATCGACGACCCGACCGAACAGGTCTCGGGCATCCTGCTGTTCGCCGACGATTTCGAAGCCTGCCGCAAGGTCTTTGACCAGACCATGCAGGTGGTGATGCAGCTGGAAGGCCGGTTCGAAGAAGGCCAGTTCGACCCGCGCGGTCGGTCGGTCGCGCCGCTGGACGCGGTGATTGCCGATGCCGGGGGAATGGCGCTGAAGCTGTATCTTGATCAGGCCGACACGCTGACGCAGGTTGCGCATCTGTTGAACGACGCGACCGAGAAGGCCCGCAACATACGGCCCGGCGAAGTCTCGGTCTGTTTGATGGATCCCACCCTACCCGGCGAGGTCGAGATGACATTGGGCCAGTCCTTCCCGCTGAACCCACAAATCAAGGGCGCGTTGAAATCGCTGCCAGGTGTGGTGGACGTGGAGGAGGTGTGAGGGGCCTTGCCCCTCTGCGCGTGCGCGCATTCACCCCAGGATATTTTCGGCCAGAAGAAACCCGGTGTCAGTAGTGCGGCGGACGCTCGTCGCCCAGGATCACGCCACCTGAGTTGGCCTGTTCCCGTTCCGCCTCGCGTTCCATCAGCATGCGCACCCGGTGGGTCATTCTGGACAGTTCGGTATCCTGACGGGCGACGACCTCGTTCAGTTCTTCGACCTGGCGGGTCAGGTGGGCGACGGTTTCTTCCAGTTGGGTCAGGCGATCTTGTGTCATGGGGGCGTGATAGCGCGGCTTTCCGGCAAGACCCAGCGGTTTTTGCGGCGCTTGGCAAATCGTGATGCCGCGCAGGCTTTCCTTGCCCCTGTCGGCCCCATCCGCTAGACCGCCCGCAACAGATATCGGAACCGGGACCAGCCATGGCCAAGCAGAAAAAACAGCCCCGCCCCAAGGCGATCACGCCCAAGGGGTTTCGCGATTATTTCGGCGCCGAGGTGGACGAGCGGAAACAGATGCTCGACCAGATCGCGGCGGTTTATCATCGCTATGGGTTCGATGCGCTGGAAAGCTCGGCGGTGGAAACGGTCGAGGCGCTGGGCAAGTTCCTGCCCGATGTGGATCGCCCGAACGAAGGTGTGTTTGCCTGGCAGGAATATGATGAAAAGGGCGATGGCGACTGGATGGCGCTGCGCTATGACCTGACGGCGCCGTTGGCCCGCGTCTATGCTGAGCACCGCAACGATCTGCCGACACCGTATCGGCGGTATGCGATGGGGCCGGTCTGGCGCAATGAGAAGCCGGGGCCGGGGCGGTTTCGGCAGTTTTATCAATGCGATGCGGATACTGTGGGCACGGCCAGCATGGCCGCCGATGCCGAGATTTGCGCAATGCTGGCCGACACGCTGGAAACCGTCGGCATTCCACGCGGTGATTATGTGGTGCGGGTGAACAACCGCAAGGTTTTGAATGGGGTTCTGGAGGTCATGGGCGTCGAAGAAGGCCCCAGCCGCGATGCCGTTCTGCGCACCATCGACAAGTTCGACAAGGTGGGCGAGGCCGGCGTGCGCGAGCTTCTGGGCAAGGGGCGGTTGGATGCGTCGGGCGCGTATATCGACGGGGTCGGGTTGTCGGATGAACAGGCTGCACCTGTGCTGGCCTTTCTGACCTCGAAAGGCGACACGGCAGAGAAGACGTTGGCGAACCTGCGTGCAGCCGTAGGTGATAGTGTCATCGGTGCCGAAGGTGTGGCGGAATTGGAAGAGATTGCCAGTCTGCTGGGGGCGCAGGGCTATGGTCCCGACCGCATCGTCATCGACCCCTCGGTCGTGCGCGGGCTTGGCTACTATACCGGCCCGGTGTTTGAGGCGGAGCTGACCTTCGAGATCCACGACGAAAAGGGCCGACCGCGCCAGTTCGGATCGGTTGCCGGTGGCGGTCGTTATGATGACCTCGTCAAGCGGTTCACCGGGCAAGCTGTGCCTGCCACGGGTGTGTCGATCGGCGTGGATCGTCTGCTGGCCGCGTTGCACGCCAAGGGGCGGATCGGTGGTAAGGCGGCTGGCCCCGTTGTTGTCACCGTCATGGATAAGGCGCGGTTGGCGGATTATCAGGCGATGGTGGGCGAGTTGCGGCAGGCGGGCATTCGGGCCGAGGTCTATCTGGGCAATCCCAAGAATTTCGGCAACCAGTTGAAATATGCTGATAAGCGGGGATCGCCCGTGGCGATTATTGCCGGGTCAGACGAGTTCGAGGCCGGACAAGTGCAAATCAAGGATCTGGTGCTGGGCGCGAAAATCGCCGAAAGCGCCACGCTTGAGGAATGGAAGGAACGCCCGAGCCAGTTCGAATGCGACCGGGACGACATGGTGGCAAGGGTGCGCGAGATCATCGAGGCCAATGATGGCTGACAAGGCACGCGTTCGTATTGAAGCCGCGCGGTTTCTGCAGTTCTTCGAAGATCGCGGCGCCAGCGTC
The DNA here is from genome assembly GCA_030424645.1 of Alphaproteobacteria bacterium. Classification (GTDB taxonomy): domain Bacteria; phylum Pseudomonadota; class Alphaproteobacteria; order Rhodobacterales; family Rhodobacteraceae; genus Aliiroseovarius. The sequence goes on along the minus strand of JAUHWP010000008.1, from coordinate 2,013 downwards.
GTCGAGGCTGATATCCTGCAACCGGCCGAAACCCTTCTTGACCTGTATGGCGAAGATATCCGGGCGCGGGCGTTCGTCACCCACGACCCGGATTTCGGCGAGGCGATGCTGCGCCCGGATTTCACCGTGCCTGTGGTGCAGATGCACATGGCCCAAGGGGCCGAACCCGCGCGCTATGCCTATATGGGCGAGGTGTTTCGCGCGCAGGACGAAACCAAGCACCGCGCGTCGGAGTATTTTCAGGTGGGGTATGAGGTCTTTGACCGCGCCGCACCCATCGAAGCGGATGCCGAGGTGTTCGCCCTGTTGAAAGAGGTGCTTGAGCCTTTGAACCTGCGCGCCGCGACCGGTGATATGGGATTGCTGCTGGCGGCTGTGCGCGGGCTTGGCACGACCGAGCGTCGCAAGGCGGCCCTTTTGCGCCATATCTGGCGGCCACGCCGGTTCCGCGCGCTTCTGGACCGCTTCGCCGGGCGCGCGCCCCTGCCTGAAGGGCGCGAGGCGCTTTTGGCGAAAGAGGAACCGATGGGCCGCAAGATCCCCCAGATCGGTTTGCGCTCGCGCGCCGAGATTGCCGAGCGGATCGACGCGCTGCGCGAAGATGCCGCCGCCGCGCCCATTTCGGCGCAAGAGGTCGAGCTGCTGGACGATCTGCTGGGTCTGCGCGAAACCACCGCCAATGTGCTGGAACATCTGCGTGATATCGCGGTGGATATGCCCGCGATTGCCGGTGCCGTGGACCGGCTTGAGATGCGCGCCGAGGCCCTGGCCCGGCGGGGTGTCGATATTGCGACGCTGGACTTCGAAGGCAGCTATGGCCGGACCTCGATGGAGTACTACGATGGGTTCGTTTTCGGGTTCTATGCGGAAGCCCGGTCCGATCTGCCACCGGTTGCGACCGGTGGGCGGTATGATGCATTGACGCGCGTGTTGGGCAACCAGAACGGTGCGCGGCGCGAGATCCCGGCCGTGGGTGGCGTGATCCGCCCCGAACTGACGCTGGAATTGACAGGCGAGGCGGGACAATGACCTTGAAACTTGGCGTGCCGTCCAAGGGTCGGTTGATGGAAAAGACCTTTGACTGGTTTGGGGCGTCGGGCATTGAATTGTCGCGCACCGGGTCTGATCGCGAATATGCTGCCGCGGTCAACGGGATCGACAATGTGGAGCTGGTGCTTCTGTCCGCCGGTGAGATTCCGCGCGAACTGGCTGCCGGGCGCATTCACATGGGTGTCACCGGGTCCGACCTGGTGCGCGAAAAGCTGGGCGCGTGGGACGAAAAAGTGATCGAGCTTGCGCCGATGGGGTTCGGACATGCCGACCTGATCATCGCGGTGCCGAAGTGCTGGGTCGATGTGAATACGCTGGACGATCTGGATGCGGTGGCGGCGGCGTTTCGGGCCAAGCACGGGTTTCGCCTGCGGATCGCAACCAAGTATCACCGTTTGATCCGCGATCACCTGCGCGACCACGGTGTCGCCGATTATCAACTGGTCGACAGTCAGGGCGCCACCGAGGGCACGGTGAAGAACGAAACCGCCGAGGCGGTGGCCGACATCACCTCGACCGGGGAAACGCTGCGCGCCAATCACCTGAAGATTCTGGCTGGCGGGCCGGTCCACAAAAGTCAGGCCACCCTGTTCAAATCGCGCAAGGTGGATTGGACGGTTGAAGACCGCGCAATCTTGGACGAGCTTTGCAGGAAGCTGCATATCGACCGGTAAGGCGATTGCGGTCAGGCGGCATTGCCCATTCGGCGATGGTGTCCGCGCCTTGCGGCGCAGACACCCGTTCTAACCGCGCATCTTGTGATGCAACAGGATCGGAACAACCAGATCTTCTTCATCCGTCAGATGGCGCGCCAGGAACCCGTCCAACACGGTTGTCATGTCGTGCACCGGTTTGGCTTCTTCGCGCGCTTGGGCTTCATCCATCTGGGTCAGGGTCACCACCCGGTTGGCCTGCCGTGTGAATCGATCCAGAAGATCGTCCAAGACCAGATGATCGGTCTCT
>JAUHWP010000114.1 GCA_030424645.1 Alphaproteobacteria bacterium | reverse complement strand
CGATCACGTGCAGCCCGACCTCGTCCTTGTGGGCCTCGGCGTAGGCCTTGCCGCCGTACAGGCCCTGTTCCTCGTTGGCGAACGCGACCACGCGGATGCTGCGTGCCGGACGGCGGGGCAACTGGCCGATCAGCGCGCCCGCGGCCATGGTGATGCCCACGCCCGCGCCGTCGTCGATCGCGCCGGTGCCCAGGTCCCAGGAGTCCAGGTGGCCGCCGATCACCACCACTTCGTCCGGATGGCGGCTGCCGTTGATCTGGCCGATGACGTTGTAGGAGGTCGCGGTGCCGGTCCAGCCGCAGTCCAGCGCGATCTGCACGCGGGTCGCGCCACGGGCCACCAGGCGCGCCAGCTGGTCGGCGTCGGGGACCGAGAGCGCGGCCGACGGGATGGGCTGCAGGCCGTCGTCGAAACGGGTGATGCCGGTATGCGGGTTGCGGTGGGAGTCGGTGCCGGCCGAGCGCATGACATAGCCGGCCGCGCCCGCGCGAATGGCCGCCGAGGGGCCGCGGCTGCGGACGCGGCTGCCCGGGCCGTAGCCGGCGCCGTCGCGCGCGCGTTCCATGCGGTAGTCGACGAAGGCGATCTTGCCGGCCAGCGACCCCGCCGGCGCGGCTTCCAGCGCGGCGAGGTCGTTCGGCACCTGCGTGACGCGTTCTTCGCGGTCAAACAGGTCGGCCATATGCGGCGGCAGTGGTGCGTCCTGCCCACAGGCGTCCTTGACCGCCTCGGGAAATTTCGCCGGATGCGCGGTCGCCAGCGTGACCATCGGGCTTGCGCCCATATGCTCGGTCGCGACCTTCACGCCAACGGCGGAATGGGGGCACAGAACCTCGCCCGTGCGCGCAAACGAGGTCTTGATCTGCGCCATTGTCTCGTCCTCGGACGCGCGACCACTTTCGAACGTGTCGCGCAAAAACTCCATCGCGCCCTGGCTGATCTTGAAGCCACCGCTGGACAGGTCGGCCATCTGATCGGCCACCACCTTGCCGTCCCGCCCATAGGCGTCAAACAGCACGCGTTCGAAATTCGACGACACCTGAATATCCATCGACGGGCTGATCGAGGGCGTGACACCCGCCTTGGTATAGGCCCCGGTTTCCATCGTGCGATGCAGGATGTCGTTCTGGTTCGTGGCGATCACCAGCTGGTCAATCGGCAACCCCATCTTCTTGGCGATGTAGCCTGCAAAGATGTCCCCGAAATTGCCGGTGGGCACCGTGAAGCTGACCGTGCGATGCGGCGCGCCAAGCGCCACCGCCGAGGTGAAGTAATACACCACCTGCGCCAGCACCCGCGCCCAGTTGATCGAGTTCACACCGGCCAGCTTGACCGTGTCGCGGAAAGCAAAATCGTTGAACATGTCCTTCAGCCGCGCCTGGCAATCGTCGAAATCGCCATCGACAGCCAGCGCATGGACGTTCGCCTCGGACGGTGTGGTCATCTGGCGACGCTGCACCTCGGACACGCGGCCATGCGGGAACAGGATGAACACATCGACCGCATCCAACCCTTTGAAGGCTTCGATTGCCGCGGACCCGGTGTCGCCGGAGGTGGCGCCCACAATGGTCACCTTCTCGCCCCTGCGGCTCAGCGCCACCTGGAACAGCTGGCCAATCAGCTGCATGGCGAAGTCCTTGAACGCCAGCGTGGGACCGTGGAACAGTTCCAGCAGAAAATGGTTGGGGCCAAGCTGCACCAGCGGCGCGCGGGCGTCGTGATTGAAGCCTGCATAGGCTTTGGTAATGATCTGGCGAAACTCGTCATCGGTGAAGGTGTCGCCCACGAAGGGGCGCATCACGCGAAACGCGACTTCTTCATAGGAAAGCCCGGCCAGGGCGGCGATGTCGCCTGCGCTCATCGTCGGCACGGTTTCCGGCACATAAAGGCCGCCGTCACGGGCCAGACCCGTCAGCATGGCGTCTTCGAAGCTCAGGACCGGGGCGTTGCCGCGGGTTGAGATATAGCGCATTTCAGTCGCTCCTTGGGGCGAGAGTGTCACGTGTCCGGCGTTTCATACGCCAAAGCGCAAAGCCTGTCATCACCACCCATGTCGCAGCCATCAAAAACCATGTGACGGCATACTCAAGGTGATCGTTGGGAATGCCTGCGCTGGTGACGGGCATCGGCAGGATACCCGGCTCGGCAGGGGTGGTCTGGCGCGCAATAATCAGGATCGGGCGCGTATTTAAGACCTCGGCCATCTGGTCGACATCGCGGGCAAACCATGTGTTGGTGGACAGCTCGTTTGCAGGCGTCGCGCTGTTGCGATCATCGGGCCAGTGCAGGTTGCCCACAACCGAGATCGGCCCCGCTGGCGTCGGCGGCATCGCGTCAGCCACACGGATGAAGCCTCGATCCACCAAAACCGCACCATCTTCTGTCGCCAGCGGAGAAATCAAGCGATACCCAGCCCCCGCATCCCGGCTGCTGACCAGAACACGAAGCGTGTCCGCCCCCAATTTGCCCGATACTTTCACAGGGAGGTATTTGTCATGCTCTGGGTCGGGCTGCGCAGGCAAATCAATCGGAGCCGCCGCAATCCGTTGTTCAATTTCGGCCAGCACGCCTTCTTTCCAGCGTAACCGGTCCAACTGCCATTTCCCCAGGCCCAGAAACACCGCCAGAACGGCAATGCTGAGAGTGGCGGTCAGGATCAGGCGAAAGCTCATGATGCGGTCCGGCTGGGCGGGTGAAGCGAAAGGGCGCGAAGGTTTCCCCTCGCGCCCCGAAATAGGACTATTTTCAGGTCAGGTTCAACCGCCCCAGATATAGACAGCGGCGAACAGGAACAGCCACACCACGTCAACAAAGTGCCAGTACCAGGCGGCGGCTTCGAAACCTACATGGCTTTCCGGGGTGAAATGCCCACGCATCGCGCGCAGCAGGCAGACGAACAGGAAGATCGTGCCGACAATCACGTGGAAGCCGTGGAACCCTGTCGCCATGAAGAAGTTCACACCATAGATGTTGCCCGCGAAGTCAAAGGCTGCGTGGCTGTATTCGTAGGCTTGGAAGATGGTGAACACCGCACCAAGGATCACCGCCAGCGCCAATCCGGTGATCAGATCTTTTCGGTTGTTTTCATGTGCAATCGCGTGGTGTGCCCAAGTGACGGCCGCACCCGACAGAAGCAGGATCAAGGTGTTGATCAGCGGCAGGTGCCACGGGTCAAAGGTCTCGATCCCTTCGGGTGGCCACACACCGTCAATCGCCGGTGAGCCTTCTGTCATGGGATAGAGCGCGTGTTTGAAGAAGCTCCAGAACCACGCGACGAAGAACATGACTTCGGACATGATGAACAGGATCACGCCATAGCGCAGGCCGATTTTCACAACCGCGGTATGATCACCGGTTTCACCTTCGTGCACCACATCCGTCCACCAGGCGAACATCACGTAAAGCACCCCGGCCAGACCGATGAAGAAGATCCACGGAAGGTCATTGGCCATCCACTGAACCGCACCGAACAGCATGATGAAGCCCGCCACCGCCCCGAGGAACGGATTCACCGAGGGCGGCAGAATGTGGTAATCGTGATTTTTTGCATGTGCCATAAGCGTATAGTCCCTGTTCTTCTGGCCGTCAGTTTTGCACCGCCGGGGCGTCTGGTGCAAGTTGTGCGACCTCGTCCGGCAAGTCTGTTTCGTGGAATGTGTATGACAGCGTGATGGCTTTCAGATATTTCGCCTCGCGGTCATCAAGGATTTCCGGGTCGACATAGAAGGTGACGGGCATGGTCACGCGTTCGCCCGGTTGCAACACCTGCTGTTCAAAGCAGAAGCAGTCGATCTTGGTGAAATAGCCACCCGCCGCGAAGGGCGCGACATTATAGCTGGCGGTACCTGCGACGGGGCGGTCGGTCGGGTTGTAGGCTTCATAGAAGGCCAGCCCGGTCTCACCCAGCTTGATCTCCATCTCATGCTGCATGGGCTTGAACTCCCACGGCATTCCGCGTTCTTTCGAGGCGTCGAAGCGGACCAGCACCTTCTGATCCAGCACCACATCCGATCCACGCTCGGCAACCGCAGTCTCTCCGCCAAAGCCGGTGACGCGGCAGAACCAGTCGTAGAACGGCACCGACGCCCAGCTGAGCGATCCCATCAGGATCACCACGCCAACCATCTTGGCGGCTGTTTTCTGTGGGCGGGTCAGGCTCATTCGCTGACCTCCGACATCGTGGGCGCGGGTTTGTAAAGGTCGCTGACCTTGGCCACGGTCAATCCATAGACCAGGCCGACAAACAGAATCAGCGCAACCCCAACGCCGATATTACGGCTCAGGCGGCGTTTGTGCAGTTCGTGATCGACCTTGATCGCCATCAGCCCCAGCCCCCCAGCCCGAAGGGTTTCAGCGAAGCTTCGACCAGAAGCGCGCCGTAATGCAGGAACAGATAGGCCAGCGACAGTTTGAACAGCCCGCGCTCGGCCTTGTGCTTGTCGGCGTCCGAGGCCGCGTCGTCACGACGGAACACGTCCCACGCGCCCTTGATGAACATGCCGTTCAGGATCAGCGCGACCGCCATATAGACCGGCCCCCCGATCGAGGTCAGGCCCAGCGCAATCGCAACGACCGCCAACACCAGGGAATAGCCCAGAATATGCGTACGCGTGGCGCGGCGCCCATGGGTCACGGTCAGCATGGGCACGCCCGCATTGGCATAATCGCCCTTGGTAAACAGGGCCAGCGCCCAGAAATGCGGCGGGGTCCAGGCGAAGGTCAGGGCAAACATCAACACGCTTTCGATGCTGATCCCACCGGTGGCCACGGCCCAGCCGATCATCGGGGGGAAGGCCCCGGCGGCACCGCCGATGACGATGTTTTGCGGCGTCCAGCGTTTCAGCCACATGGTATAGATCGCGACATAGAAGAAGATCGTGAAGGCCAAGAGCGCCCCGGCCACCAGGTTTGCCGCCAGGCTCAGCATGACAACGGCCATCGCCGACAGGGCCATGCCGATGGCAAACGCCTCGCCCTCGGTCACTTTGCCCGAGGGGATGGGGCGGGATTGCGTGCGGCGCATCTTGCGGTCGATATCCGCATCCCACCACATGTTCAGCGCGCCCGAGGCCCCACCGCCAACAGCGATGAACAGGATCGAGGCCAACCCGACCACCGGGTTCACGCCAACAGGCGCTACCAGAAGCCCCACCAGCGCGGTGAACACGACCAGCGACATCACACGCGGCTTCAACAGCGCGAAATAATCGCCAAACCCGGCTTCGCGGGTGTCGGTATTGGTCTGGATGCTGGCGTCGCTCATGGGGTGTTACGCGATCTGGCTGTGACTGTCTGTTTGCGAAAACCGCCCTATCGCGGGGCGGTTGGGTTGGGGCGCGGGCAGCGGCCCGCCACCCCGAAACGGGTTATTGCGCCGTGGCAACCTGCACGCCGGGCAGGCTTTCGGGGTTGCCGGCATATTCTTCCACCGCGCCTTTCAGCCAGACGTCATAATCGGCCTGGGTGACGGCTTTGACGGTGATCGGCATATAGGCGTGATCCTTGCCGCACAGTTCGGAACATTGCCCGAAATAGATGCCTTCTTTGCCCTCGTCGACTTCGAACCACAGCTCGGCCAGGCGCCCCGGCACGGCGTCCTGCTTCACACCAAAGGCCGGAACGGTCCAGGAATGGATCACGTCGGCACCCGTAACCTGGATCACGACCTTCTTGCCGGTCGGCACGACCACGGCGGTGTCGGTGGCCAGCAGGTATTCGCCCTGACTATAGCCATATTCCTCAAGCTCGTCGCGCGACAGAAGGAAGCTGTCAAAGCCGAACTCATGCTCGGGATATTCATATCCCCAATACCACTGATAGCCGGTTGCCTTGATGACGATATCGCCTTCCGGGATCACTTGCTGCTTGAACAGCACCGGCAGCGAGAACGCACCGATGAACACAAGGATGACCACGGGCACCAAGGTCCAGATAATCTCGATCGGCGTGTTATGAGTGAATTTCGCAGGGGTGGGATTCGCGCGGCGGTTGAAGCGCACGATCACGATGGCCAACAGCAATGTCACGAAAAGCGTGATCGCGATGATGATATAGTTGATCATGCCATCCAGCCCGTGCGCTGCCTGCGCGACGCTGGTCGCAGAGGGTTGAAAACCCATGGCGCCATCGACCGGCTTGCCGATGATTTCCAGATTTTCCTGCGCAATCGCCTGCCCGGCGGTCAAAATAGCAGTTGCAGTGGCGAAAAGGCTGCTGAAACGCATCATGTTCGTCTTTCTCTTCCCTGTGCGGCGGGGGCCAACTGCCGACTTTAGGCCGGCGCGGCAATCGCTCGCTCATACCTCTCCCGCACCCTTGCGCGGGATTCCTTGTTTCTCTTTGACGAGAAACCATATTAGAAAGCTGGGAACAAGGAAAAACCTTCTCAGGTTAAACAACAAAACCCACCTTCAGCGCTAATTCGAGGCCCCCATGTCAGAACCAACATCGTTTCGCCCGTTTGAAACCCATCTGGACGCCGAACGTGCCCGGACCCTGTTGGCCGATGTCACCGCCGGGGCGGATGATGGCGAGTTGTTCCTGGAACGGATGCGGTCCGAAGCGCTGGTCTTTGACGACGGGCGGCTGAGAAACGCCAGCTATGACGCGTCCGAAGGGTTCGGGTTGCGCGCGGTTCGGGGCGAAACCACAGGTTATGCCCATTCGTCCGAGATCAGCGAAGCCGCCCTGCACCGCGCCGCAGCCACCGCCCGCCTTGCCGTTGGCGAAGGTGGCGGCACATGGGCAGACGCGCCCGCCCGCACCAACCAGAAGCTCTACACCGATGCCGATCCGATGGCCGATGCCGGGTTCGGCCTTAAGATCGAGACCTTGCGCGAGATCGACGCCTTCACCCGCGACCTTGACACCCGCGTGGTTCAGGTCTCGGCCACGATTGCCGCGAGCCTGCAAGAAGTTCATATCCTGCGCCCCGATGGCGCATTGGTGTCCGACACGCGTCCCATGACCCGGCTGAATGTCTCGGTCATCGTCGAACAGGACGGGCGGCGTGAAAGTGGGTCATCCGGCGGTGGTGGACGCACTGGCCTGACCGGGTTGATGGCCGCCGACACATGGCAGGCCGCCGCGCGCGAGGCCCTGCGCATCGCGCTGGTGAACCTTGACGCCGTGCCTGCGCCCGCAGGTGTGATGGATGTGGTCTTGGGCAATGGCTGGCCCGGCATCCTGCTGCACGAAGCGGTGGGCCACGGGCTGGAAGGCGATTTCAACCGCAAGGGAACCTCGGCCTTTTCGGGTCTGGTGGGCACGCAGGTTGCCGCAAAGGGTGTGACCGTGGTCGATGACGGCACCCTGCCCGACCGGCGCGGGTCGCTGTCTGTGGACGACGAAGGCACGCCCACGGGTCGTGCCGTCCTGATCGAGGACGGCGTGCTGGTCGGATACATGCAAGACCGTCAGAACGCCCGCCTGATGGGGGTCGCCCCCACCGGCAACGGGCGGCGCCAAAGCTATGCCCACGCCCCCATGCCGCGGATGACCAACACGATCATGGAAAGCGGCACCGCCAGCCCCGAAGAGGTGCTGGGCGAGTTGAAAGACGGCATTTATGCCGTCGGCTTCGGTGGCGGGCAGGTCGACATAACCAATGGTAAGTTCGTGTTTTCCTGCACCGAAGCCTATCGCGTCGAAGGCGGCAAGGTCGGCGCGCCGGTCAAGGGGGCCACACTGATCGGGGACGGCCCCGCCGCAATGAAGCAGATCCGCGCCATTGGCAATGATATGGCCATGGACCCCGGCATCGGCACCTGCGGCAAGGCGGGACAGTCAGTGCCGGTGGGGGTCGGGCAACCATCGCTGCTGATCGGTGGTCTGACGGTTGGGGGATCGGCTGCGTAAAACGTGAATCGGTCTGACGAGAAGGTGTTAGGACGGCATTAACCAAATGAAGTGCATGCTGATCCCGCAAGAGACGGAATCAACATGCCTATGAACCTTTCACCTTCCCTGCTTCACCCCACCCCCTCCCCTCAGTCTGAGGAAGATGAACTGGCGTGGATCCGTCTCTTGCGCTCGCGACGTGTGGGGGTTGCGACCTTTTTTCGGCTGCTGTCAGAACATGGCTCGGCGCAAGCCGCGCTTGCGGCCTTGCCGGATGTCGCCGCCGAGGCGGGGGTAAAGGACTATGCCCCCTGCCCGGTTGAGGTAGCGGAAGCCGAACACGGCCGCGCGCGGTTTGCCGGGGCGAAAATGGTGACATGGGGCACCAAAGCCTATCCCGAGCTTCTGTCAGAAATCGCGGACCCGCCGCCGTTTCTGTGGGCGATGGGGGATGTGTCCCTGCTGCACCGCCCGATGGTGGCCCTGATCGGCGCGCGCAATGCGTCTTCGATTGGCCTTAGAATGGCCCGGAAGCTGTCCCGCGACCTGAGCGAGGCGGGGTTTACAATCATATCCGGTTTGGCGCGCGGCGTGGACACGGTGGCGCACGAGGTTGCGCTTGATGCTGGCCACACCGTGGCCGTGATGGCAGGCGGCGTCGACGTGATCTATCCCAAGGACAACACCGTTCTGGCCGAAGATATCGCCCGCAAGGGTTTGCGCCTGTCCGAACAGCCCCCCGGCCTGACCCCGCAAGCCTGCCACTTTCCGCGCCGCAATCGCCTGATCTCGGGCCTTGCCCGCGCGGTCGTCGTCGTCGAAGCGGCGGCCAAGTCGGGATCGCTGATCACCGCGCGCAACGCGCTGGATCAGGGCCGCGATGTGCTGGCCGTGCCCGGCCACCCGTTCGACGCGCGCGCATCCGGCTGCAATTTCCTGATCCGTGACGGGGCGGCGCTGGTGCGCGGTGCGCAAGACGTGATCGACGCGATCGGCCCCGCCGTCGCGCCAGATGCAGATGCCGCAAAATCCACCGCGCCTGTCGCGACACCACAAGCTGACCGGCGCAAACCGCAAGATAAAAGAACCCTGTCACAAACGGCTGACCTGCACAGCCAGATATTGGCCCGGCTGGGACCAAGCCCCATGGCCGAGGATCAGTTGATCCGCGATATGGGCGACCTGACGGGCGCAGGGTCGGGCGATATTCTGCCCGAACTTGTCAATCTGGAGCTGGAGGGCCGAATCACGCGCCAGCCCGGCGGTTTGCTGTCCAGATCGCAGCAATCCGACGCTTAACCTGTGCAAATTTGGTAAATTTATTTTACCAATTGCGATATAAACCTTGCCAAATCCTTACAAACCCTATTGCGCTGCAATGCAGCACGCCCTACGACTTTCACCCAAATCGGCACAATTGGCCTGATAAGGGGGAGAGAGATGCGGGACTTCCAGAAAATCCTGATTGCCAACCGGGGCGAGATTGCGATTCGCGTGATGCGCGCGGCCAACGAGATGGGCAAGAAGACCGTCGCGGTCTATGCCGAGGAAGACAAGCTGGGGCTGCACCGTTTCAAGGCAGACGAGGCCTATCGCATCGGCGAAGGGCTCGGACCGGTCGCCGCCTA
>JAUHWP010000113.1 GCA_030424645.1 Alphaproteobacteria bacterium | reverse complement strand
GATCGGGCGCTCGAACGTGTTGCCATCGACCACGCCCGACGCGTCCGAGATCACCATCACATCCAGAAGCGCGGCCACCCGCGGCATCACGTTCTTGGCGTCGGTGGTGGCAGGCGCAACGATATGTTCATAATCATCCGCCAGGCTGACGATCAGCGCGGCCGTGGATTCGGCCAGCCGGTGGCCCAGCGACGCATCCTCGGCCACCAGCACCCTGGCGACACCGTCGATCTTGGCGGCGGCCTCACCGGCGGCAGCGGCAGAGGCGCCCGCGGCCAGAACGGTCACATCCCCCAGCGCCTTCGCGGCGGTGACAGCCTTGGCGGTGGCGTCCAGCGCCAGTTCACCATTGTTGACTTCTGCAAGTAGAAGAACAGCCATTATACAGCCCCCGCTTCCTTGAGTTTCTCGACCAGCTCGTCCACCGAGCCAACGATGATCCCGGCGGCCCGCGCGGCCGGCTCTTCGGTCTTGACGATCTCGAGCCGCGGCGCGACATCGACGCCGTAATCGGCGGCGGTCTTCTCATCCAGCGGCTTCTTCTTCGCCTTCATGATGTTCGGCAGCGATGCATAGCGCGGTTCGTTCAGACGCAAATCGACGGTGACGATGGTCGGCATCTTGACCTTGATCGTCTGCAACCCGCCATCCACCTCGCGGGTAACAAGCGCCTGGTCGCCGTCAATGTCCAGCTTCGAGGCAAAGGTGCCCTGCGACCAGCCCAGAAGCGCCGACAGCATCTGGCCCGTGGCGTTCATGTCGTTGTCGATCGCCTGCTTGCCCGCCAGCACAAGGCTGGGCTGCTCTTCTTCCACCACCTTCGCAAGGATCTTGGCCACCGCCAGCGGCTCGATATCCATGTGCACGTCATCGGCGGCCACCACCAGGATCGCCCGGTCCGCCCCCATCGCCAGCGCCGTGCGCAAGGTCTCCTGCGCCTGCTTCACGCCGATCGAGACCACCACGATCTCCTCCGCCTTGCCGGCTTCCTTCAACCGGATCGCCTCTTCAACGGCAATCTCGTCAAAGGGGTTCATCGACATCTTCACATTCCCAAGATCAACACCCGATCCGTCCGCCTTCACGCGAACCTTCACGTTGTAGTCAATCACCCGCTTCACAGGCACAAGCACCTTCATCTGCGTGTCTCTCCCAATTAGGCCCCGGATGGGGCGGTCTCAGTTCCCCACCCGTTTACCGGGTCGAGGGCGCTGAAAACAGCGCAAAATCGTCACGTTCTGTCCAAAGGACGCCGCGTTTTTTGGTTTTGACGAGGATTCGTTACGAGAATGTTTCCAATATGCGGCATGGCAGCGATGGTGCAACGTGTCTATCGGTTCGCGCCGGGCACCCAAAGCACATCGGCCTTGCCATCGTCATTGGCCACGCGTGCGGCCACGAAGCACCAGTCGGACAAACGGTTAAGGTATTTCACCGCCACCGGGTTCACATCCTCCTGCGCAGCCAGTTCGGTTGCCAGCCGTTCGGCACGGCGGCTGACGGTGCGTGACAGATGCAGGTGCGCGGCCAAGGGCGACCCGCCCGGCAGGATGAAACTGCGCAGCGGCTCCAACACCTTGTTCATCGCGTCGATCTCGGCCTCAAGCCGGTCGACCTGTTCCTGCGCCATGCGCAGGGGCGGATATTCGGCGTCCGCGTCCTTTGCCATTTCGGGGCGGCAAAGGTCTGCCCCAAGATCGAACAGGTCATTCTGGATGCGCGCAAGGGCGTCGTCGATGTCACCATCGGCATGCAGCCGCGCCAACCCGATCGTCGCGTTGGTTTCATCCACGGTGCCATAAGCATCGACACGGGGCGAATGCTTGGCCACCCGTGACCCATCGCCCAACGCCGTTTCGCCCTTGTCCCCCGTGCGGGTATAGATCTTGTTTAGAACAACCATCAGCCATTGCCTCCGCGCAGCCAGACAAACAGCAGGATCAGGGCGATGGCAATGGCCTGTGCCGCAACCCGCCACCGCATCATCTTGTTCGAGTATTTTTTCGAGGTCTCGCCGCCCACGCCGAACGAGCCGATGCCCAGCATCAGGATGATGACGACGGCGCCGCAGGCCACCGCGACAAGTACGAATAACGGATCGTCGAACATGATGGGTCCCTGGTTGTCAGTTCCTGATCAGATAACGCCGCGACGGTGAAAAAGCGAGGGGTAATCCGAGCGGTTCAGCCATTGGGGGTCAGGCGGTCGCCCATCCGGGTCGACAGAACCCGCCGGGCAATGCCCGCGATACGGGTTGCGGTGGTCACATGGTATCGCGGCTTCGGCCTGGGATGCTCCAATGCGTGAACCAGCTTGTCCGTCACGGCGGACGGGGGCAGTTCGAACCGGTCCGGCGTGCCGCTGTCATCGTAAAGCCGGTCACGCAGTTTGCGATACAGGCCCGCGCGGGCGCTGTTTTCCCAGTCGATCCAGCGTTCGAAATGCGGTTGCGCATTTTGGCGGATTTTCGTGGTGATCGGGCCGGGCTGGATCAGGATCACCTTGATCTTCGTGCCCCGCATCTCAAGCCGCAGCGTGTCGGTCAGCCCTTCCAGTGCGAATTTCGTGGACACATATGCGCCGCGCCAGGGCATGGCTGCAAACCCCAGAACGGACGAGTTGTTGACAACCCTTCCATGCCCCTGTGCGCGCATGATGGGCAGCGCAAGGCGCGTCAGGTGGTGGTAGCCGAACAGATTGGTTTCGAAGATCGTGCGCAGTGCATCGGTCGGCAGGTCTTCGACCGCGCCGGGGATCGCGAAGGCGCCATTGTTGAACAGCGCGTCAAGCGTGCCGCCCGTGCGGTGTGTCACCTCGGCCATGGCGGTTTCCATGCTGGCTTCATCGGCGTGGTCCAAGATGAAGCTTTCCAGCCCCTCGCCGCGCAGGCGTTCGCAGTCTGCTTCTTTCCGGCAGGTGGCAAAGACGCGCCAGCCGCGTTCGGCCAGCGTATGTGCCGCGACATAGCCAATGCCGGACGAGCAGCCGGTGATGAGGATGGATTTTCCCGAGGTGGTCATGTCGTGGTCCCTGTGTCGCGCAGGCTGCACTAAGTCGGCAGATCGCGGCGGGGTCAACGAAAAACGACGCGGACCCTTGACGGGCCGCGTCGTCGAAGTGGCGTTGTTCGGCGCGTTAAAGCTGCGGCACCAGGAACCGAGAGGCCATGAAGCCGCGTGCGCCCGTGTCGACCACCTTGATCTGGCTCCACCCGCTGTCGGTCGCGCCCATGTCATAGACTTCGGTGCCGCTGGTCAGCTTCGCGACAACGCCGTGGCGGGTGGACGGACCGGCGCGCATGTTGACGGTCGTGCCGCTGACGAAGGCGGTCGGAAACGCCTCGGTCTTCAGGTGTGCGGCGGCCGGTGTCGGGCGTGCGAGTTTTGATGCCATCAGCCGGGCCGCAGCTTCGGCCTGTTCGGCGGGCGTTTGTGGCGCCGATGCGCTTGCCAGCGTGACCGGCACAGCCATCAGGCGCGCAGGCGCTGCCGGTTTCGGCGCCGCAACGGCGGGTGCGGCGATTGCCGTTGAAGCGATTCCCTTTTCTGCCGCTTCCGGTGAAGCCACGCTTGCCGGATCAAGCGATGCCGATACCGGCACAATCGTATCCTGTGCGATGGTCGGTTCACGCCCGATGCGATCGACCGGCAGGTCGCCATCGCGTCCGAAATGGACCATCGCGACGCCAAGCGCCCCGATTGTCAGGCAGCTTAGTTTAACAATCCCCACAACAATTCCCCTTTCAATCATATACCCTTGACGAGATCTTTTGATCTTCTGTTCAATTATCTGGTGCAAATATCCTGCGCTGAACCGAATGCCGGTCTGTTGCCGACTTGTGCCAGCCGAGGATTTGTCTGCATGGTGCCGAAAAGAACACCGCGTCGTGCAAAAAATCAGGGGAAAGATCGACATCCTTTCCCGCAGTAGCTTTACCCTTCCCACAGCACTCGATACACAACAATTATGAACGATTTGACCGATGACAGCAATAAAAAGTCCCTTTCCGTGTCCGAGCCTTTGCGCCGTGCGATTGGGGACCGTTATCTGACCTATGCCTTGTCGACCATCATGCACCGGGCCTTGCCCGATGCACGCGATGGTTTGAAGCCGGTGCATCGGCGCATCCTTTACGCGATGTCGCGGCTGAAGCTGGCATCGGGTGGCAAGTACCTGAAATCGGCCAAGATTTCCGGGGACACGATGGGGGATTTCCACCCTCATGGGGATGCTGCGATCTATGACGCGATGGCGCGTCTGGCACAGGATTTCGCGGTGCGTTATCCGTTGGTCGACGGACAGGGGAACTTCGGTAATATCGACGGGGACAACCCGGCCGCCAGCCGTTACACCGAAGCGCGGATGACCTTCGTCGCCGAAGCAATGTTGCAAGGGCTGGACGAAAACGCGGTCGATTTTCGCGACAATTATGACGGTCGCCTGACGGAGCCGGTGGTTCTGCCCGCCGAATTTCCGAATCTGCTGGCCAACGGGGCGTCGGGGATTGCCGTTGGCATGGCCACCAACATTCCGCCGCACAACATTGCCGAGCTGATCGACGCTTGTCTGCATCTGATCAAGGTGCCGGATGCACGTGACGACACGCTTCTGAACTATGTCCCCGGCCCGGATTTCCCGACCGGCGGCGTGATTGTCGAGCCACGCGAGAATATCGCGCAAGCCTATCGCACCGGGCGTGGGTCGTTCCGCCTGCGCTGCACGTGGGAGGTCGAGGATCTGGGCCGCGGTCAATGGCAGATCGTCGTGACCGAGATCCCGTATCAGGTTCAGAAATCCAAGCTGATCGAGAAGATCGCTGAGCTGATCCAGACCAAGAAGATCCCGATTCTGGCCGATGTGCGCGACGAAAGCGCCGATGACATCCGCATCGTGCTGGAACCGAAATCCAAGAACGTGGATGCCGAGCTTCTGATGAACCTGATGTTCCGCAACTCGGACCTTGAAACGCGGTTCAGCCTGAACATGAACGTGCTGATCGACGGGGTGACACCGAAGGTGTGTTCGATGAAAGAGGTGCTGCGCGCCTTTCTCGATCACCGCCGCGACGTGCTTCTGCGCCGCTCGGTTCACCGGATGGAAAAGATCGACCACCGGCTTGAGGTTTTGGAAGGCTTCATCGTTGCCTTCCTGAACCTTGATCGCGTGATCGACATCATCCGCTATGACGATGATCCCAAGGCCGCGTTGATGCGCGAGGATTGGGGCCGCGATCACGTTCGGGCGATGAGCGAGGCGGATTATATAAGTCCGCCCCCCGGTGAGGGCGAGTTGTCCGATGTGCAGGTCGATGCGATCCTGAACATGCGCCTGCGCAGCTTGCGGCGTCTGGAAGAAATCGAACTCGTCCGCGAACGCGACGCGTTGATGGAGGAACGTGCGGGGCTTGAAGACCTGCTGGACAGCGACACCCTGCAATGGGCGCGGATTTCCGAGCAGTTGAAAGAGACCAGGAAGCTGTTTGGCAAGGATTACGAAGGCGGTCCCCGACGCACCCAGTTTGCCGAAGCGGGTGAGGTTGAGGACGTGCCGCTGGAAGCGATGATCGAAAAGGAACCGATCACCGTCGTCTGCTCGCAAATGGGGTGGATACGGGCGATGTCGGGTCATATCGACCTGACGCGTGAATTGAAGTTCCGCGACGGCGACGCCCCCCGCTTCATCTTCCATGCCGAAACCACCGACAAGTTGCTGGTGTTCGATTCGAACGGCAAGTTCTTCACCCTGTCCGCGGCCAACCTGCCCGGTGGGCGCGGTATGGGCGAACCCTTGCGTCTGATGGTCGACCTGCCGAACGAGGCCGAGATCGTGGACCTGTTCATTCATCAGCCGGGGCGGCGCCTTCTGGTCGCTTCGACCGCGGGCAACGGGTTTATCGTCGGTGAAGATGATGTTCTGGCGCAAACCAAGAATGGCAAGCAGGTGCTGAACGTGGGGGATGCGCGCGCGAAGATCTGCACGCCGGTCGAAGGCGATCACGTTGCCATCGTGTCGGAAAACCGCAAACTGCTGGTGTTCCCCGTGGCCGAGGTTAACGAGATGACACGCGGCAAAGGGGTTCGCCTTCAGAAATACAACAGCGCGCGCGGCAAGCAGGGCGTGCTGGAGCTGGATGGCGGGCTGTCGGATGCCACGACCTTCGACTGGGCCACCGGCCTGTCATGGCCTGCCAATGGCGACCGCACCCGGACCGAGGCCGATATGTCGCCATGGCTGGGCAAGCGCGCGGGTGTGGGCAAGGCTCCGCCGCATGGCTTCCCGCGCGACAACAAGTTCGATTGACCGATGCCGCCGGCCAGCCTCAACGTCACCTATTCTGGCCGCAAGGGCCCGATGCTCGGGCTGGCGCTGAAAACCGGTTTCCTGACAATCGTCACCCTGGGTATCTATCGCTTCTGGGCCAAGACACGCCTGCGCCGCTATTACTGGAGCGCCATCCGCCCCGGTGGCATTCCGCTGGAATATGTGGGCGACCCGCTTGAGAAACTGCTTGGGTTTCTGGTCGCCGTGGTGTTCATGGCGTTCTATATCGGGGTGGTGAACCTGATCCTGATGTATGTCAGTTTCGCGCTGCTCAATGGCAATGTCGCGGCCTATCTGCTCAGCTTTGCGGGTCTCGCCCCGATCATCTTTTTCGCGCAGTATCGCGCGCGCCGCTACATCCTGGCCCGCACCCGATGGCGCGGCATCCGCTTCGGGTTGGAGCCGGGCGCATGGGGATATGCGTGGCGGGCCATGGTGCATTGGGGGCTGGCCATTCTGACGGTGGGATTGGCCTGGCCCCTGACCACGCTGTGGCTTGAGAAATACAGGACCAACCACACCTATTATGGCGACCTTCGGTTCGTGCAGGGCGGGCGACGCGGGATGCTGTTTGCGTCGATGAAGCACATCTATTACCCGCTGGGCCTGTCCGCGATTGCCGGGGGCATGGCCGCCGCCTTCGAAAACCCTGCGTGGATCGCTGTTTTTGTCCTGACGGTGCCATGGCTTGTCTATGGGCTGGCCTATTGGCGCGCCGACAGTTTCAAGCGACTGACCGAGGCGAAACAACTGGGCGAGATGCGGTTTCGCACCGCGCCTCGGCCGTGGACGATTGTTGGCATCTATGCGCTGGGCTGGCTTCTGATCTATCTGGTGTTCACCGGGTTGATGATCGTCATCGCCGGGGTCGTCCTGGCCGCCGTCGGTGGCACCGGTTTCGATTTTGAGAACCCAGAGCAGTTCGAACCCGTGATGACCGCGATCGCCCCAACGGTTGTGATCGTCTACTTTGCGATCTTTCTTGGTTATCGCGCCATGACCCATGCCTGGATCACCTTGCCCATTGCCGCGCATTTCGCCGAAGTGACACGGATCGTGAACGCAGGTGACCTGCACCAGATCACGCAGCGCGACCGGGACGAATTTGCCGAGGCGGAAGGCTTCGCCGAAGCCCTGGATGTGGGGGCCGCGATATGACTGACAGCCCTGCGCCCCCCGCCGTCTTTGCGGATTTCGTCGGTGGCGACCGCGCGGTTCTGACCCGTGTTTCGGTGCGCCTGTCGGCAGAGGGGCTGGACCTTTCGCCACCCGATGGCAAAACGCTGATCTGGCCCTGGGCTGAACTGCGGGCCGAACCCGATCAGGCCGATACGGAAACGCTGGTGATCAGCCGATCCGGTGACAGGCTTTCGCGGCTTTATCTGCGCGACAAGAACGTGCAAGCGCAACTGCGCACCCGCGCGCCGCACCTGAAACGGCGTGACCGGGCGATCTCGATCCCCAGGTTGATGGCGTGGGCCGGGGGCGCGGCGGCGTCGGTCACGGCGATCATTTTCGTGCTGGTTCCGATGATGGCCGCGCAACTGGCCGTCATGCTGCCACCCGAAGGCGAAAAGGCGCTGGGGGACACCACGTTCGAGCAGATCCGCATGGCGCTGGACGAAACCGGGTTGGTCGGCACGCCGATCTGCGAGGCGCCCGCCGGGAACGCGGCGATGCAGGCCATGTATGACCGGCTGAACCCCGCATCGGACCTGCCATACGAGGTTCAGATACACATTCTGGATCACGATATGGTCAACGCCTTTGCCCTGCCCGGCGGGCGCATCGTCTTTTTCCGCGGGCTGATCGAACAGGCGGAAACCCCGGAAGAGATCGCCGCCGTCCTGGCCCATGAAATCGGCCATGTGGTCAACCGCGACCCGACCCGCGACGCGCTCCGCTCGGCCGGATCGCTGGGTGTTCTGGGGCTTTTATTCGGCGATTTTGCCGGTGGGACGATCGCGCTTTTCCTGGCCAATCAACTGATCAACGCGTCTTACAGCCAGTCGGCGGAAGCGACCGCGGATGACTATGCCCATGACCTGTTGGACAGGGCCGGTGTGTCGCCCGCTGCACTGGGCACCATGTTCGAGCGTTTGCTGGCCGAACATGGCGACGCGGAAGGGATTGTCGCGCATTTCATGTCGCACCCGCAAATGGGCAAGCGGATCGCCGCGGCGCAGGCCGCTGTCGTCGACGGGCGGCAATATGGGTCTGTGCTGGGCGCTTCGGAATGGCGGGCGTTGCAATCGGTTTGCGGCGATGCGCCCAAGGGGCAGCAGGACCCTGACCTGCCCGAGAAGAAGCCGTGGCCCGGCAGTGACTGAGCTGGCGACGCGCGGTCTTGTGGCAGGGACGGGATTCCCAAATGGAACAATCGCATGTTTCCGGCCGGTGCGGGTCACGGAAGCCTTGATTTTCCCCGCGTGAACGAGTAGTCAGCGCGCGATATTGAACCCGGGTTCGGCGGAACCCCACCAGACACAAGGCTTATGGCACATGGCTAAGGAAAAGTTTGAACGCTCGAAACCGCACGTGAACATTGGGACGATTGGTCACGTTGACCACGGCAAGACGACGCTGACGGCGGCGATCACGAAGTATTTCGGTGACTTCAAGGCATATGACCAGATCGACGGCGCGCCGGAAGAGAAGGCGCGCGGGATCACGATCTCGACCGCCCACGTTGAATACGAAACCGACAGCCGTCACTATGCGCATGTCGACTGCCCCGGCCACGCCGACTACGTCAAGAACATGATCACCGGTGCCGCGCAGATGGACGGCGCGATCCTGGTTGTGAACGCCGCTGACGGCCCGATGCCGCAGACGCGCGAGCACATTCTGCTGGGCCGCCAGGTCGGCATCCCGACCATGGTCGTGTTCATGAACAAGGTCGACCAGGTGGACGACGAAGAGCTGCTTGAGCTGGTGGAAATGGAAGTTCGCGAACTGCTGACCGAATACGGCTATCCGGGCGACGACATTCCGATCATCGCGGGCTCGGCGCTGGCCGCCCTGGAAGGCCGCGACGCCAATATCGGCGAAGACAAGATCCGCGAGCTGATGGCGGCTGTGGACGAGTTCATCCCGACGCCGGCCCGCCCGGTTGACGGCGCGTTCCTGCTGCCGATCGAAGACGTGT
>JAUHWP010000112.1 GCA_030424645.1 Alphaproteobacteria bacterium | reverse complement strand
TGGCATTTCAAGGATCGCGGCCTCGAAGGCCTGAATATCCTCACGCCGCTGGCTGACCAGCTTGGCCTCGATGAACACCTGAATTTCCAACCCGATCGCCTTGCGGTTCAGACGGGCGGCATAGTTGGTGATCGCCCCGTCCGCTTCCAGCAGCTTGACCCGCCGGTGGCAGGCCGAGATCGACAAACCGACCTTTTCAGACAGCCCGGCCATCGAAATCGCGCCGTCCTTCTGAAGGATGGAAAGAATTCTAGTGTCTAGCTTATCCAACGTAAATTTTCCGAATATTTTGACTTGAATAGTAGTTTTTACGTAAACCATCCCACTTTGCAAGAAATAAGGGAACCTTTTCAGATCAACCGCTGCTAGGCTAGAGTTGCTTAACAAGCGAAAAATTCACCCAAGGGAGGAAGAAAATGTCCAACAAGATCGTCGTCGGATACGATGGCAGCGACAGTTCGAAAGCGACGCTGGATTTCGCGGTCGAACTGGCCAAATCACAGGGCGCGGCCATCGTGGTTGCACATGTGCTGGAATGGTCGCCCTACTCGTTCCTGACACCAAACGAGCTGGAAGAACGCCATAAACGGCGCGGAGAAGAGCTGGAACGCGCGGAAACCGCGGTGCTGGCCCCCGTGATCAAGGGGCTGGCCAACAGCGGGGTCGAGGTCTCGACCGCCCTGAAATATGGCGGCATTGCCGACACGTTGTGTGACATCGTGAAAGCCGAAGGTGCGACGCAGGTCATCGTCGGACGCACCGGCAATTCGGGCCTGTCCTCACGCATCTTCGGCTCGGTCGCGGGCACACTGGCGCAAATCTCGCCGGTGCCCGTGACCATCGTTCCTTAAAAACAATGCGAACAGGGATAGTTATGAACAACAACTTCAAGGCAGCGGCATGGGCCGCACCGGCCATGCTGGCAGCGACAGCGCCCGCAATGGCCCAATCCATGGACCAGAAAATCAACGACATGTTTGCCAGCTCGACCGGCTGGTTCGTCAACTTCATCTTCAGCCCCTTCCCCGGCACATCCTTTCCGTGGATCGTGGCGTGGCTGGTGATCGCGGCAACAATCTTCACGATCTATTTCGGTCTGATCCAGTTCCGGGCATTTCCACATTCAATCTCGCTGGTAAAGGGCGACTATTCCGACCCGAATGACGCGGGCGAGGTCAGCCACTTCCAGGCTCTGGCCACCGCCCTGTCGGGCACCGTCGGGCTTGGCAATATCGCGGGTGTCGCGGTTGCCGTCGGCATCGGCGGGCCGGGTGCCACCTTCTGGATGATCCTTGCGGGTCTGATGGGCATGGCGTCGAAATTCACCGAGTGTACCTTGGGTGTGAAATACCGGAATGAATACGAAGACGGCACCGTATCGGGTGGCCCGATGTATTACATGACCAAAGGCTTTACCGAACGGGGCCTGCCCGCCGGCAAGTTCATGGCCATCCTGTTCTCGGTCTTCTGTATCCTCGGCTCGCTGGGCGGCGGCAACATGTTCCAGGCCAACCAGGCACATGCCCAGATCGCCAACGTGGTCGGCGACTTCCCCGGCTGGATCACCGGGATCGTTTTCGCTGCAATCGTCTTTGCGGTCATCATCGGGGGCCTGAAATCCATCGCCAGCGTGACCGAAAAGGTCGTTCCCTTCATGGGCGTTCTTTACGTGCTGACCGCGCTGATCATCCTTCTGATGAACGCAAACATGATCGGCTGGGCCTTCGGTCAGATCTTCGCCGGCGCCTTTACCGGGCTTGGCGTCGCCGGCGGCATGGTCGGGGCGCTGATCCAGGGGTTCAAACGCGCCGCGTTCTCGAACGAGGCCGGTGTTGGCTCGGCAGCCATTGCCCACTCGGCCGTGCGCACGAAAGAGCCGATCACCGAAGGCTTCGTGTCACTGCTGGAGCCGTTCATCGACACCGTCGTCATCTGTACCATGACCGCACTTGTGATCATCATCACCGGCCAGTTGGTCAGCGACCCGGCCACGGGCATGTATCTGCTGGACGAAGGCGGGGCGACCATTCAGACGATCGACGGCAACAAGGGTGTGGCGCTGACCTCGGCGGCGTTCTCGTCGGCTTTCGGCTGGTTCCAGTATGTCCTGGCAATCGCGGTGATCCTGTTCGCTTTCTCGACCATGATCAGCTGGTCCTACTATGGCCTGAAGGCCTGGACCTTCCTGTTCGGCGAAGGCCACACGAAAGAGATCGTGTTCAAGGTGATCTTCTGCATCTTCGTGGTGATCGGCGCATCGGCCAACCTTGGCCCGGTGATCGACTTCTCGGATGCGGCGATCTTTGCCATGGCGGTCGTCAACATCGTGGCGCTGTATTGCCTGATGCCCATCGTGAAGACCGAGCTGAACAGCTATCTGTCACGCCTGAAATCGGGCGAGATTCACAAGTTCCACTGATCTGACAGAAGCAGTGCCAAAACATGAAAGCCACCGGATCGCTCCGGTGGCTTTTTCTTCGGCGTCCGGGTGGGATTACGCGTGGATCGCGCCGTCCCCGCAAGCCAGCGCCGCCTCGCGCACCGCTTCCGAGAAGGTCGGGTGGGCGTGGCAGGTGCGCGCAAGGTCTTCGGCAGAGCCGCCGAATTCCATCAGCACACAAGCCTCGTGGATCAGCTCGCCCGCGGCTGGCCCCATGATGTGGACGCCCAGCACCCTGTCCGTGTCCTTGTCCGCCAGAATTTTCACGAAACCTTCGCCCTGGAACACGGCTTTCGCACGGCCATTGCCCATGAAGCTGAACTTGCCAACCTTGTAGGCGCGGCCTTCGTCCTTCAACTGTTCCTCGGTCTTGCCAACCGATGCCACTTCGGGCGCGGTATAGACGACGCCCGGAATGACATCGTAATTCACATGGCCCGCCTGACCGGCAATCGCTTCGGCCACGGCCATGCCTTCGTCTTCGGCCTTGTGGGCCAGCATCGGGCCTTCGATCACGTCGCCGATGGCCCAGACGCCATCGACCGAGGTCTTCCAATGATCCGTGGCGATCTGCCCGCGTTCGGTCATTTTCACGCCCAGCGTATCCAGCCCCAGCCCATCGACATAAGGACGGCGCCCGGTGGCCACCAGCACCACATCGGCGTCAACCGAATGATCGCTGTCATCCTTGCGCAGCTTGTAATTCACCGTCGCCTTGGTTTTCTTGGCGTCCACGTTCTGAACCGCCGCGCCCATGACAAAGCTCAGCCCCTGTTTTTTCAGCGCGCGCTGGAAGGTTTTGGCCAGATCGCTGTCCATCCCCGGCGTGATCGCGTCAAGGAATTCAACAACCGTCACCTCGGTGCCCAGACGCGCATAGACCGAGCCCATTTCAAGCCCGATCACACCGGCGCCGATCACGACCATTTTCTTCGGCACCTTCGGCAGCTCAAGCGCCCCGGTCGAGGTCACGACGACCTTCTCGTCAACCTCAACCCCCGGCAGGCTTGACGGCTCAGAGCCGGAGGCGATGACGATATGCTTGGCCTTGTGCACCTCGTCGCCCACCTTGACCTGACCGGCAGCGGGGATCGACCCCCAGCCCTTCAGCCAATCGACCTTGTTCTTCTTGAACAGAAACTCGATGCCCTTGGTGTTCTGGCCGATCACGTCATCCTTATAGGCCAGCATCTGCTTCCAATCGACCGAGGGGCTTTTGCCCTTCAGGCCCATTTTTGCGAAGTTATGCTCGGCCTCGTGCAGGCTGTGGCTTGCATGAAGCAGCGCCTTCGAGGGGATGCAGCCAACGTTCAGGCAAGTGCCGCCCAAGGTCTCGCGCCCTTCGACACAGGCGGTTTTCAGACCCAGTTGGGCACAACGGATCGCGCAGACATAGCCGCCCGGGCCGCCGCCGATGATGATTACGTCATAGTCTGCCATGTGTCTTGTCCTTTCGTTTGGGGTCCGGGCGTGGCCTCTGTCAGCCCTCGCCCGGCGCGCCCCGGAGCATGTTTTTACCTAGTGATATTCATATGAGCGCCGAGATCAACATCACCGCCGTCGCGATCAGCCCCACGGCCCAGATCAGCGACCGCCACGGGGTCCAGCCGAACAGATAGGCGGGAAGGTAGACAATCCGCGCAGCAAGATAGAGATAAGCGCAGGTTTGGGTGGTTGCGGTGGACTGGCCCGACAGCGTCACCACCACCACGGCGGCGGTGAACAGGATCAGCCCCTCGAAATGGTTGTTCAACGCCCGCTGCGCCCGCCCCGCCTTGCCCGTCAGCTCGCGCGGGGTATCGCGCGAGGACGCCGCATATTTCGTGCCCACCTGCATCTGCGCCAGAACGGAGTAGATGCAGAACTGGACCACTTGCAGCAGGCCCGCGAGGGCGAGGGTGGTGAGCTCGGGGGTCATCGTCCGTCCATCCATCCTAACGCCCGGCAGCGCCGGGCAGCGCCCGACCGCCCCCATAGGCGGGCGCTTCTCGCCCACCCGCGGTCGGACACCGCCCTATGTTGCCCGGTATGATCACAAATCCATCAACAACCGACGCGGATCTTCCAACGCCTCTTTCACGCGCACCAGGAACGTCACGGCACCTTTGCCGTCCACAATCCGGTGGTCATAGGACAGCGCCAGATACATCATCGGTCGGATGACGACCTCTCCGTTGATCGCCATCGGGCGGTCCTGAATCTTGTGCATGCCAAGGATGCCCGATTGCGGCGGGTTCAGGATCGGCGAGGACATGAGCGAGCCATAGACGCCGCCGTTCGAGATGGTGAAGGTGCCGCCCTGCATTTCCTCCATCGACAATTTGCCGTCGCGGGCTTTGCGGCCCTTTTCGGCAATCGCCTTCTCGATCGCGGCAAAGGACATGCTGTCGGCGTCGTTGATCACGGGAACAACAAGACCCGTGGGGGTGCCAGCGGCGATCCCCATATTCACGTAGTTCTTGTAAACGATATCCGTGCCGTCGATTTCGGCGTTCACCTCGGGCACTTCTTTCAGCGCGTGGCAGCAGGCCTTGGTGAAGAACGACATGAAGCCCAGGCGGACGCCATGTTTCTTCTCGAACAAGTCCTTGTATTCGCTCCGCAATGCCATGGTTTCGGTCATGTCCACCTCGTTATAGGTGGTCAGCATGGCGGCGGTGTTCTGGCTGTCTTTCAGGCGACGCGCGATGGTCTGACGCAAGCGCGTCATCTTCACGCGTTCCTCGCGCGCGGCATCCCCGGCAGGACGTGCGGGCGCAGGTGCGGCGGCGGGCGCAGGCGCGGCTTTCGGCGCCGCAACAGCGGCGGCCACGTCATGCTTCATTACCCGACCATCGCGGCCTGTGCCCTGCACGTCGCCCGGTTTCAGACCGGCCTCGGCCATGGCTTTCTTGGCCGACGGTGCATCTTCGACATCCTTGCCGGTGGTCGCAGTTGTGCCCTGCGCTTCGGCGGGTTTGGCGGCGGGTTCAACCGCCCCGTCTGCGCTGCCGCTGATCACCGCCAGCTTGGCCGAGGCATCGACGGTGGTGCCTTCGGCGGCCAGGATCTCGGTCAGCACACCGGCGGCGGGCGCGGGCACTTCGACCGACACCTTGTCGGTTTCAAGCTCGCACAGCATTTCGTCTTGCGACACGCTGTCGCCCACCTGTTTGAACCAGCTCGACACCGTGGCCTCGGTCACGCTTTCGCCAAGGCTGGGCACCATCACGTCCACGCCCTGCGCATCGTCGCCAGAAGCTGCGGGTGCAGCCTCGGCCTTGTCCTCGGAAGCCGGGGCCGGAGCGGCCCCTTCGCCTTCGCCGATTGTGGCCAGAAGCGCGTCAACCCCAACGGTTTCCCCTTCGGCGGCAACAATCTCGCCCAGCACACCGGCGGCGGGCGACGGCACTTCGACCGTGACCTTGTCGGTTTCAAGCTCGCAGAGCATTTCGTCCACGGCCACGGCGTCGCCGGGCTTCTTGAACCATGTGGCGACGGTCGCTTCGGTGACGCTTTCCCCCAGAGTGGGGACCCTTACTTCGATGCTCATGGCTTAATTTCCTTCCATGTTCAGCGCCGCGTCCACGAGCGCCTCTTGTTGTGCTTTGTGCTGTGATGCCAGACCGGTGGCGGGCGACGCCGATGCCGGACGTCCGGCATAGACGGGCCGCGAATGCTTGGCCCCGATCCGGGTCAACACCCATTCGATATTCGGTTCGACGAAGAACCAGGCGCCCTGGTTCTTGGGTTCTTCCTGGCACCAGACGATCTCGGCCTGCTTGAAGCGTTCCAGTTCCTTCACCACCGACATGGCGGGGAAGGGATAGAACTGCTCAAGCCGCAACAGATAGACATCGGTGATGCCGCGACGGTCGCGTTCTTCCAACAGGTCGTAATAGACCTTGCCTGAACACATCACGACGCGCTTGATCTTCTTGTCGGTGACCAGCTTGGCCTCGGACCGGCCGGTGCCGTTGTCACGGTCGCCGTCATCCCACAACACGCGGTGGAAGCTGGACCCTTCGGTGAAGTCCTTGGCATCCGACACCGCCAGCTTGTGGCGCAGAAGCGATTTCGGCGTCATCAGGATCAGCGGCTTGCGATAGCCGCGATGCAGCTGGCGCCGCAGGATGTGGAAATAGTTGGCAGGCGTGGTGCAGTTGGCCACGATCCAGTTGTCACCGCCGCACATTTGCAGGAAGCGTTCCAGCCGGGCCGAGCTGTGTTCCGGCCCCTGCCCTTCATAGCCATGCGGCAGCAGGACGGTCAGGCCCGACATGCGCAACCATTTCGATTCACCCGACGAGATGAACTGGTCGAACATGATCTGGGCGCCATTGGCGAAGTCGCCAAACTGGGCCTCCCACATCACCAGCGCGTTGGGTTCGGCCAGCGAATAGCCGTATTCGAACCCCAGCACCGCGTATTCCGACAGCATCGAGTCGATGACTTCATAGCGCGACTGCCCCTCGCGGATGTGGTTCAGCGGATAATAGCGTTCTTCGGTATCCTGATTGATCAGGCCGGAATGGCGCTGGCTGAACGTGCCGCGCGTGGCGTCCTGACCCGACAGGCGCACCGGGAAGCCTTCGGTCACAAGCGACCCGAACGCGATGGCCTCGCCGGTGGCCCAGTCAAACCCGGTGCCGCTTTCGAACATCTCTTTCTTGGCCTCAAGCAGACGACCCACCGTTCTGTGCAGCGGGAACCCCTCGGGCACCGTGGTCAGAGCTTTCCCGATCTCGGCCAGCGTGTCCGACGAAATGTCGGTCTTGCCGCGCTGATACTCGTCACTCTCCCGCTCAAGATGCGACCACCGCCCATCCAGCCAATCGGCCTTGTTGGGCTTATAGTCTTTTCCGGCCTCGAACTCTTCGTTCATCTTGGCCTGGAAGGCGGCTTTCATATCCTCGATCTCGCCCGCCGGGATCAACCCGTCCTTGACCAGCCGGTCAGTATAGATCTGAAGCGTCGTGGCATGTTTCTTGATCCGCTTGTACATCAAGGGGTTGGTGAACATCGGCTCGTCGCCTTCGTTGTGACCGAAGCGGCGATAGCAGAAGATGTCCAGAACCACGTCCTTGTGGAATTTCTGGCGGAACTCGGTCGCCACACGGGCGGCGTGGACCACGGCCTCGGGGTCGTCGCCATTCACGTGGAAAATCGGGGCTTCCACCATCAGCGCGATATCCGTGGGATAGGGCGATGAGCGGCTGAAATGCGGCGCGGTGGTAAAGCCGATCTGGTTGTTCACCACGATATGCATGGTGCCGCCGGTCTTGTGCCCGACCAGACCGGACAGGCCGAAGCCTTCGGCCACGACGCCCTGACCGGCAAAGGCCGCATCCCCGTGCAGAAGGATTGGCAGAACCTGGTCGCGGTCCTTGTCGTGCATCTGTTCCTGCTTGGCGCGCACCTTGCCCAGCACCACCGGGTTCACGGCCTCAAGGTGGGATGGGTTCGCGGTCAGCGACAGGTGCACGACATTGCCGTCAAATTCACGGTCGGAACTGGCCCCGAGGTGATATTTCACATCGCCCGAGCCGTCGACCTCTTCCGGTTTGAAGCTGCCGCCCTGGAATTCGTTGAAAATCGCGCGATAAGGTTTTTGCAGCACATTGGCCAGCACCGACAGACGGCCGCGGTGGGGCATGCCAATCACGATGTCCTTCAGGCCCAGCGCACCTCCGCGCTTGATGATCTGCTCCATCGCGGGGATCAGCGCCTCGCCCCCGTCAAGGCCGAACCGCTTGGTGCCCATGTATTTGACATGCAGGAACTTCTCGAACCCTTCGGCCTCGACCAGCTTGTTCAGGATGGCGCGGCGGCCTTCGCGGGTGAACTTGATTTCACGGTCGAAGCCTTCGATCCGCTCTTTCAGCCATGCCGACTGGCCGGGGTCTGAAATGTGCATGTATTGCAGCGCGAAGGTGCCGCAATAGGTGCGTTTCACGATTTCCAGAATCTGCCGCATCGAGGCGACTTCCAGCCCCAGCACGTTGTCGATGAAGATCGGGCGGTCCATATCCGCGTCGGTGAACCCGTAAGAGGCCGGATCAAGCTCGGGATGGTCCGTGGCTTCGCGCATTCCCAACGGATCAAGATCGGCGGCCAGATGGCCCCGGATCCGATAGGCGCGGATGATCATCAGGGCGCGGATCGAATCCAGCACCGCGCGCTTGACCTGATCGTCGGACAGTTGAACGCCCTTTTCCGCCGCCTTGGCTTCGATCTTCTTGCCTGCGGCTTTGGCCTCGGCCACCGGCTCTTCCGGCCACTGGCCGTCCAGCCCGTGAACCCGGTCGCCGGTCGGCATCGGCGGCCAGTCGGCACGCGCCCAGGACGGGCCTGCCGCCTCGGCGGTCACATCGCCGCCGTCGTCACCAAGCTCGGCAAAAAACGCCTGCCACGCGGCATCCACCGCGTTCGGGTCTTTCGCATATTGGGCGTAAAGCTGTTCAAGATACTCAGCATTGTGACCTTGCATGAAGCTTGAAGCATGGAAAAGGTCGTTGGGGCTTTGATCCGTCATGGGTTCACCTGAAAATTGGTAAACGCGCGCCCCGGTCAAAGGGCGCGCGAAGAGCTTTCTTTACTTGCCGATCGCTTCCAGAACGGCCTCGCCCAGCGTGGCGGGGCTGTCGGCAACCACGATACCGGCGGCGCGCATGGCTTCGATCTTGTCTTCGGCACCGCCTTTGCCGCCTGCCACGATGGCACCGGCATGGCCCATGCGACGGCCCGGAGGCGCCGTGCGGCCCGCGATGAAGCCTGCGACCGGCTTCCAGCGGCCTTTCTTCTTCTGTTCGGCCAGGAATTCAGCAGCCTCTTCTTCGGCCGAGCCACCGATTTCACCGATCATGATGATCGACTGGGTTTCATCGTCGTCCAGGAACATGTCCAAGACGTCGATATGCTCGGTGCCCTTGATCGGGTCGCCACCGATGCCAACCGCGGTCGACTGGCCCAGACCGATATCCGTGGTCTGCTTCACAGCCTCATAGGTCAGGGTGCCGGAACGCGACACGACACCGACCGAGCCACGCTTGTGGATGTGGCCGGGCATGATGCCGATCTTGCAGGCGTCCGGGGTGATGACACCGGGGCAGTTCGGGCCAA
>JAUHWP010000007.1 GCA_030424645.1 Alphaproteobacteria bacterium | reverse complement strand
CCCACAGTGTCGGCGAATATGCGGGTGCGGTGGTCGCGGGGACCATGACCCTGCCCGATGCGCTGGCCATCGTGACGTTGCGCGGGCAGGTGATGGATGCCGCCCCGGCCGGCGCCATGACCACCGTGCCGCTTCCTGTTGAAGACACCCGCACGATCCTGCCCGATGGTCTGGACATTGCGGCGATCAACACCGCCGAAACCACCGTTGTGTCCGGCCCGCTGGCCGATATCGAAGCGTTCGAGACCGATCTGGCCGCCAAGGGGATCGAGGCCCGGCGCATCCACATAGACGTGGCCGCCCATTCGCGCCAGCTGGATGGGCAGCTCGATCGATTCCGGGCGGGCTTTGACGGCATTCGGTTTACCCAACCCGTGGTGCCCATGGTATCCTCGCTGCGCGGGGACTGGGCGCGCGGGGACGATCTGGCCAGCGCCGAGTACTGGGTCCGGCATTTGCGTCACACCGTGCGCTTCACCGATTCAGTGGCCGCCGCCCTGGATGCCCCGAACCGGATCGTGATTGAAGTCGGACCCGGCCAGACCCTTGGCCCGTTGGTGGGCGCGGCGGTCAGCGCGCATCCGGCGGCAGCGATCCTGCCCTCGGCACCGGCCGTGACGGATACGGCGGATGAATACGGCGCGGCGCTGGCCGCCTTCGGTGGAGTGTGGGCGGCGGGGCACCAGATCGACTGGTCGAACGCCGTTGCAACATCAGGCCAGCGGGTATCGCTGCCCACCTATGCGTTTGAAAAACAGCGCCATTGGATCGAGCCCGGCAAGGGGGCTGAGGGCCGCGCGGATGACGACGCCCTGACCATTCCCCGGATTGACGACATCGACATGTGGTTCGAAACGCTCACATGGCGGGCCGCACCGCGGGCCGGGCTGGCGCCCGACCTGTCGGGGCCATGGCTTGTCTTTGCCAATGACGACGCCCTGTCGGCGCAGGTGCTGGACACGCTGCGGTCTGCCGGGGCGCAGGTGATCCGCGTGGTGGCGGGCGACGGGTTCGCCGCGACCGACGACGGGTATGTGATGAACCCGGACAGGGCCGAAGATTACGACCTGCTGGGGCAGGCCCTGGGCGACGTGCCGCCGCGCATCCTGTCGCTATGGCCGCTGGCCGGAGGCAAGGTGTTCGAAAACGCCTATGACCTTGCCCGCATGTTGCAACAGGCCGAGGTGCCCCCCGGCACGCGGCTGGGCCTTGCGACCCGCCAGATCGCCGCGCTTGCGAATGACACCCCGGTCATTCCAGGCAACGCGGCATTGCTGGGCGTGGCCCGCTCGGCCCCGCGCGAGGTGCCGGGGCTTGGTGCGGTGCTTGTCGACCTGCCGCCCGAAGGGGCCGATTGCGCCGCACACCTGTTGGCCGAAGTGGCGCAAAGCAGCCCGGACGATCTGGTGGCGCTGCGGGCCGGCGGGGAACGCCTGGTGCGCCGTCGCGCGCTTGCGCCCCAACCGGAACCGACAGCTGCGAACCTGCCGCGACGACTGCGGCACGGGGGCACCTATCTGATCACCGGGGGCACCGGCGGCATCGGGCGCCAGATGGCGCTGTGGCTGGCCGGGACAGCCGGGGCGAATATCGCCCTGCTGTCGCGCTCGGCCCAACCCGACCCGGTGCTTGAGGCCGAGATTACCGCCGCCGGGGGCGCGCTTCTGATGCTGGGCGCCGATGTGACGGACGACGCCGCACTGCGCGATGCCCTCGACCGTATTCACGACCGCTTCGGCGGTCTGAACGGTGTGATCCATGCGGCGGGCCTTCTGGACGATGCGCCACTGGCGGCACGATCCGCCGCGGATGCCGCGCAGGTCATGGCCCCGAAACTGCAGGGTGGTGCACTTCTTGACCGCCTGTTGCCCGCAGGCAGCCTGGATGTGTTCGCCACGATCTCGTCGACCTCGGTCGAGGTCGGACCACCGGGGCAGGTGGGCTATGTCGCGGGCAACGCGGCGGTCGATGCGCTGGCCGCGTCACGCCCGGATGGCCTGTCGATTGCCTGGGGCACGTGGCGCGACAGCGGCATGGCCGCCCGCGCCTACGGGCATGCACAATCCCGCGATGACCGGAACATTCTGGGTGATCGCGAAGACACCGACGGGCAGAAAATCGTCTTCCGGCGCCTGCTGGACCCCGAACGGGCATGGGAGCTGGCCGAACATGTCGTGGCCGGTCATCCCGTTCTGCCCGGCACCGCCTATATGGAACTGGCCTACGAGGCGGCACGCCGGGTGCTGAACGGCAAACCGTTCGAAATCACCGCCCTGTCACTGACCCAGCCGATGGTGTTCAGCGACGGGTTGCCGCGCATGATGGAGGTGTCGCTGCACCCGGTGCGGGATGGCTATGACCTGAAGGTCGAAAGCCGGCTGGGCAGCGACACGCATATGACCGATCATGCGCAGATGCGGATCAGGATCGTGCGCACGCCGGATCAGGCCCTGCCCGACGATCTGGTCCGCACCACCGAACTGTTGCCGGTTGCGCGCGATGCCCGCGCCACGCAGGAAGACCTGATCGGGTTCGGGCCGCGCTGGGATTGCGTGACCGATACCCGCCGCAACGCCGAGGTGATCGAGGGTCATTTTCATCTGTCCCCGGCCTTTGCCGACGATGTTGCAACCCACCCGTTGCATCCGGCCCTTCTGGATATGGCCGCGACATTCGGGCTGGGCCTGTTGGACCTGACAAGCGATCACCCGATCTATGCGCCCATGTCCGCGGAACGGGTGCGAATCTTTGCGCCGCTGCCAACCCGCGTGATCAGCCGGGCACGCAAGGTGGCCGAAACGCCGGGCGCCTTTGCCGCCTTCGATGTGCTGATCACCGACGAGCATGGCACGCCCCTGATGGTCATCGAACATCTGGCGCTGCGGGCCATCGACCGGGCGCAATTGTCGGTTGAAGGCAAAGCACCGCGCCTGACCGACCAGCTTCTGGCGACCGGCATTCGCGACCGGGAATCCGCCGCCGTCTTTGCCCGTGCCTTCGACCATCCGGGAAAGCACCTGGTGGTGTCGCCCACCTCGCTCGACCTTGTGGCGCTGGCGATGGCCGAAGCGAACAAACCCGCGAAGGCCGGTGAAAAGCGCAGCGGGTCGGGCGGTGCGATTGCCGACCCGGTGGCCGCCCGACTGGCCGACATCTGGGGCGAGATCCTTGGCATCGACGGGGTCGGCCCCGACGATGATTTCTTCGACCTTGGCGGTCATTCGCTCAGCGCGGTGCGCATGTTCGGGCGCATCCGCAAGGAATACGAACTGTCCCTGCCGCTGGCGACCTTGTTCGAAGCGCCGACCATCGCAACATTGGCCGCGCTGGTGCGCGACAAGGCGGGGATCGCGGTTTCCGACATCCCTGCCACCGACACCCCCGACCAGGGCCGCAAACCGTCGGCTGCACCTTGGAGCCCGCTGGTGGTGATCACCAAGGGGTCGGAATATGTGCGGCCGTTCTATTGCATCCACGGGGCCGGGGGGAACATCCTGAACTTCCGCCCGCTGGCGGGCTTTCTTGACCCCAGCATCCCCTTCGTCGGACTGCGCGCCCTGGGCTCCGATGGCGGTGCCGAGGTCGACGACACCATCGAAGCCATGGCCGAACGCTATCTGCGGGCGGTGCGGGATTATCAGCCGGTCGGGCCTTATCGGCTGTCGGGTTATTCCGGCGGCGGCGTGGTCGCCTATGAGATGATGCGACAGTTGCGCGACGCGGGGGAAAAGGTCGAAACGCTGGTCTATTTCGATACGATTGCCCCGCACATGTCGCACAAGCCCCTGTCGCTGGCCCAAAAACTGTGGGCCGCGCGCAAATGGGATCTGGAATTCGCCCTGGGCTGGCGCGAGCGCCGCCGGGGCCGGGACGAGGACCGGCGCAATGCCGAACTTATCCGGCAGCACCTGACCGCAGGCGACCGCCTGCCGGACGAGTTGATCGGCCAGCGCATGACCGACGCGTTTGTCGACGCGCAAACCAGATATGACACACCGGTTCAGGACGCCGCTGTCACACTGTTCAAGGCCCGCAAGGCAGGCACATTGTTCATTGCGGCCGGGCCCGACCTTGGCTGGGATCGCTATATCGACGGCCCGATAAACATTCGTGAATTCGATTGCGATCACTTTACCATGATGACCGAACCCGCAATCATTCAAATTGGTGATGTCCTGAATAAGCTGTTGCTTCAGAAAGCATAAATTATAAATTCTGACCAATAGGTAAAAAGTTTCCCTGGTTCAGACGAGTCATGACTTAGGTCAAGGATGTGCGCCTTTCGATGGCGCACAACCTAGGCTGAAACGCGTAAAGGGATTCGGCAATGCGCCACGGGTGGCAGATGTCAAAGATCGTTCCGGGGGCCGTTCGGCGGTCCGCCGAGAGCGGTGTATTGGCCGGTGCCCTCATTGCGCTGATATTGCAGCTGTTTACGTCGTCGATGAGCTTTGCCTCGGATGGCATATGGATCGAGATCTGTTCGGATTTCGGCACGGAATATGTGCAGGTCGACCTGAGCGATACATCGGCACCCGGCCCGGCCGATTGCCACGATTGCTTTGACTGCATCATGTGCGCCACGTCGATGGCCGCGCTGGCAGTCGACAGCGATATACATGTGGCGTCGATGTCTGCCACGGCCAGAAGCGAACGCCTGGAAACGCAGACCGTTGGTGTCATGTTCAGGCGTGCCTGGCCCGAAACCCGTGGCCCTCCGGCTGCGAAAGCAACAGAAGATGACTGCGCCCAAGGCGCGGTCACAGCGTTATTCCAAGAAAACGGAGGTGCGCTGTGACCGTAAAGCGCGCGATCTATCACTGGCTCAGTGCCATTGTCGTGATCCTTGCCGGGGTCATGGCGGACGAGGCAAAGGCCGACAGCCTTGCCACTTTCCTTCCCGACATCACACCCTCGGAACTTGCTGAAGGCGCGGATGCCTTCGGCCCGGTCCGCGACGACGTTCCCGTGGCGCCTGTCCTGAAAGGCGGCGAAACGGTTGCTTACGCGTTCCTGACCTCGGATTTCGTTGGCACGACCGGGTATTCCGGCAAACCCATCCACGTTGTTGCCGCGATAGATAACGATGCGGTCCTGACCGGGGTAAAGCTGGTCAAACACTCCGAGCCGATCGTGCTGATCGGCATTCCCAACTCGGAAATGGTCAAAGTGACCGAAGGCTATACCGGGCTGGACCTGAAGGCCGAGGTGGCCGCCGGCGGCACGGCGCACGATCTGGACATCATCTCGGGCGCCACGGTGACCATCATGGTGATCGACGACAGCCTTGTGCGGGCGGGGATCAAGGTGGCACGTGGTCTGGGCCTTGGGGGCCTGTCGCCCGCGCAGGCCGATGGGCCAAAACGCGAACTGGACCTGTCGAACGAAACCATTTCCAACTGGTCCACCCTGTCCGGTGACGGTTCGGTCCGCCGCATGACGCTGGACGTTGGCCAGATCAACGCCGCGTTCGAGGAAACCGGCGACGAACGCGCCATCCGCCGCCCTGAAAAGGGCGAACCGGACGACACGTTCATCGACATGCACATGGCGCTGGTCTCGGTGCCCTCGATCGGGAAATCGCTGCTGGGCGATGCCGAATATCAGAACATGACCCAGTGGCTTGAGGAAGGCGAACACGCGATCCTTGTGATGGGGCGCGGGGCCTACAGCTTCAAGGGGTCGGGCTATGTCCGCGGGGGTATCTTCGACCGCATTCACATGATCCAGGGCGATAAATCGGCCCGGTTCTTTGACAAGCAACACCGCAGGATCGGTGGGCTGGCCACCACCGACAGCCCCAGCTTCACCGAGATGGACCTGTTCAAGATCCCTGCCGATGTCGGGTTCGATCCGGCCGAACCGTTCCGCCTGCAACTTCTGGTGCAACGGGCGGTCGGGGCCGTGGACAAGACCTTCCTGACCTTCGATCTGGGCTATAAACTGCCCGAACAATACCTGCTGCCGGCGGCGCCCGTCACGCCCATCGTCGAAAGCACCGAGGACGAAGCCGCCGCCAAGACGATGCTGTGGAAACGCATCTGGAAGGACAAGACGGTCGAGATCGGCGTCCTTGGCGCCATGCTTCTGGTGCTGACCGCAACCTTCTTCTTCCAGTTCCAGGCCACCGTGAATGCGCGCGTCTTCTTCTGGTTCCGCATGGGGTTCCTGACCTTCACGCTGTTCTTCCTGGGCTGGTATGCCAATGCGCAGTTGTCGGTGGTGAACCTGTTGGCGCTGATCAACAGTTTGCGCAGCGGATTTACCTGGGACGCATTCCTGATGGACCCGCTGGTGTTCATCCAGTGGTTCGCCGTCGCCGCGGCGCTGGTCTTCTGGGGTCGGGGTGCCTATTGCGGCTGGCTGTGCCCGTTCGGCGCGCTGCAAGAGCTGACGAACCGGATCGCGCGCGCGTTCAAGGTGCCGCAATGGACCCTGCCTTGGGGTCTGCACGAACGCCTGTGGCCCATCAAATACATGATCTTCTTCGGTCTGTTCGGGCTGAGCATGGTGTCGCTTTCGATGGCTGAACACTACGCCGAGGTCGAGCCGTTCAAGACCGCGATCATCCTGAAATTCGTGCGCGACTGGCCCTTCGTGGTCTTTGCGCTGGCACTTTTGTTCGCGAACCTGTTCATCGAACGGTTCTATTGCCGGTATATGTGTGCCTTGGGCGGTGCCCTGGCGATCCCGGCGCGTATCCGCATGTTCGACTGGCTGCGGCGCTATAAGGAATGCGGCAACCCGTGTCAGACCTGTGCCAATGAGTGCCCCGTTCAGGCCATTCATCCCACCGGCGAAATTAACCCGAACGAGTGTGTCGACTGCCTGCATTGTCAGGTTCTGTATCAGTCGACCGACAAATGCCCGGTCGTGATCCGCAAGCTGAAGCGACGCGAGAAGATCGGCAAGGCGGACCTGAATATCCCGCTGAAAAACCCACCGGCAAATCACCCTAATGCCAAGACGTCATAAATTCCTTGAAGGAGGCAACTACCATGACTGACGAAACCAACAACCTATCCATGACCCGCCGGGGTATGTTGGGGGCTGCCGCCACGGGTGCGGTTGTCGCCGGCACCGGTATCGGCGGCTCGGTGATGACAGCGACCCCCGCACGCGCGGCGGGCAACGTCAATCTGGAACCGGGTGAGCTGGATGAATATTACGGCTTCTGGTCGTCGGGTCAGACCGGCGAACTGCGCATCCTGGGCTTCCCGTCGATGCGCGAGCTGATGCGGGTGCCGGTGTTCAACCGTTGCTCGGCCACCGGCTGGGGCCAGACCAATGAAAGCATCAAGATCTTCGAAGACGGGATGCTGCCCGAAACCAAGGCGTTCCTGAACGCCAACGGCAAACGCGTGCATGACAACGGCGACCTTCACCACCCGCACATGTCGTTCACCGACGGCACCTATGACGGTCGTTACCTGTTCATGAACGACAAGGCCAACACCCGCGTTGCCCGCGTGCGTTGCGACGTCATGAAAACCGACAAGATCGTGGAAATTCCGAACGCAAAGGCCATCCACGGCCTGCGCCCACAGAAATTCCCGCGCACCGGTTACGTGTTTGCCAACGGCGAAGACGAAACACCGATCGTCAATGACGGCTCGATCCTGGATGATCCCAGCCAATACGTGAACTTCTTCACCGCGCTGGACGGCGACACGATGGAGATCTCGTGGCAGGTCATGGTCTCGGGCAACCTTGATAACACCGACTGTGACTATCAGGGTAAATATGCCTTCTCGACCTCGTATAACTCGGAAATGGGGATGAACCTGGCCGAGATGACCGAGAACGAGCTGGACCACGTTGTCATCTTCAACCTGGCCGAAATCGAAGCGGGTA
Organism: Alphaproteobacteria bacterium; assembly: GCA_030424645.1. Taxonomy (GTDB): domain Bacteria; phylum Pseudomonadota; class Alphaproteobacteria; order Rhodobacterales; family Rhodobacteraceae; genus Aliiroseovarius. The sequence goes on along the minus strand of JAUHWP010000007.1, from coordinate 47,969 downwards.
TCGCCGCCGGTGACTTCACCGAGATGAACGGCGTGAAGGTGATCGACGGTCGCAAGGGTCAGAACAAGAAATACACCCGTTATGTTCCGATCCCGAACAGCCCGCACGGCATCAACACCGCGCCCGACCAACAGCACGTTGTGGTCAACGGCAAGCTGTCGCCGACCTGCTCGGTGCTGGATGTGACCAAGATGGATGCCCTGTTCGAAAGCGATGCCGATCCGCGTTCCTGCGTGGTGGCCGAGCCCGAACTGGGGCTTGGACCGCTACACACCGCGTTCGACGGCAAGGGCATGGCCTATACCACGCTGTTCCTGGACAGCCAGATGGTGAAATGGGACATCGCGAAAGCCATCGAAGCCTATGCGGGTGCCGATGTCGATCCGATCATCTCGAAGGTCGATGTGCATTATCAGCCGGGTCACAACCACACATCCATGGGCGAAACCAAGGAAGCCGACGGCAAATGGCTGATCTCGCTGAACAAGTTCTCGAAAGACCGGTTCCTGAACGTGGGTCCGCTGAAACCCGAGAACGAGCAGATCATCGACATCTCGACCGATGACATGAAAGTGGTACATGACGGCCCGACCTTTGCCGAACCGCATGACGTCATCATTGTGCGTCGTGACATCGTGAACCCGCGCGACGTCTGGGATCGCAACGATCCGATGTGGGCCGAGACCCGCGCGCAGGCCGAAGCCGACGGTGTGAATATCGACGACTGGATGGAAACGGTTGTTCGTGACGGCAACAAGGTGCGTGTCTACATGAGCAGTAACGCGCCGACCTTCTCGCTGGAAACCTTCGAAGTGACCGAAGGGGACGAGGTGACAGTGATCATCACCAACCTGGATGACATTGACGACCTGACCCACGGCTTCACGCTGAACAACCACGGTGTGGCGATGGAGATCGGGCCGCAGGCGACAGCGTCTGTCACCTTCACCGCAGCCAAACCCGGCGTTTACTGGTATTATTGCCAGTGGTTCTGCCACGCGCTTCACATGGAGATGCGCGGCCGGATGTTCGTGAAACCGAAAGCGTAAGCCATGCGAAACCTGCGTCCTTTTCTTGCGGTGCTGTTCACCCTTCTGACGACATCCCTGGTGTCGGCAGCCGAGGTGATCGTGCCCGCCGAAAAGGGCGCCCTTGCAAATGCCATCGCCGGGGCCACCCCCGGCGATGTGCTGGTCCTGTCACCGGGCCGCCATGCCGGCCCCGTGGTGCTGGACCACCCGATCACGCTGGACGGGCGCGGCAAGGCCGTGATCGACGCGGGCGGAACCGGGTCGGTGATCACCGTGACGGGCGACGACATTACCGTGCGCGGGCTGGAGCTTGTCGGCTCTGGCAGCAGCCACGAAACCATCGACAGCGGCGTGCAGCTGACCAAGACGGCCCGGCGTGCCATTGTCGAAGACAACAGGATTCTGGGCAATCTTTACGGCGTGGACATTCACGGTGCCAATGACAGCATCGTCCGCGGCAACACGATCGAAGGTCGCCAGGACCGCCACATTAACTCGCGCGGCAATGGCGTTTACGTCTGGAACGCCCCCGGCGCGCAGGTCTTGGACAATGACATCCGCTTCGGGCGCGACGGGATCTTCGTCAACACCTCGAAACGCAACCTGTTCAAGGGCAACCTGTTTCGCGACCTGCGCTTTGCCGTGCATTACATGTATGCCGACCGCAGCGAAGTGTCGGACAATGTCTCGATCGGCAACCACCTTGGCTATGCGGTGATGTTCACAACCCATGTGAAGGTGCTGAACAACGTGTCGATCAACGACCGCGACCACGGCGTCATGCTGAACTATGCCAATGAAAGCGAATTCGTGGGCAACTATGTCAAGAACGCCTCGGACCGCTGCACCTTCCTGTATAATGCCAACAAGAACACCTTTACCGACAACTGGTTTGAAGGCTGCGATATTGGTATCCACTTCACGGCGGGGTCGGAACGCAACCGCATCGTCGGCAACAGCTTTGTCGGCAACCGGACGCAGGTGAAATATGTCTCGACCGATTGGATGGAGTGGTCCGAAGACGGGCGCGGCAACTACTGGAGCGATTTTGCCGCCTTTGACGTGGACGGCGACGGGATTGCCGACAGCCCTTATCGCCCCAATGACAGCATGGACCACGTGTTGTGGACCCAGCCTGCTGCCAAAATGCTTCTTGGGTCGCCGGCCGTGCAGCTTGTGCGCTGGTCGCAATCCGCTTTCCCGGCGCTTCTGCCCGGTGGCGTGATCGACTCTCACCCCCTGATGCGCGCCGTGAAACCGGCGGCAAGCGAAAAGGTGCCGTATGACGGATAATGCACTGATCATCGACAATGTGCGCAAGGACCGGGGCAAGACCACGGTGCTGCATGACGTGTCGCTGCGGGTCGCGCCCGGTGAACGGGTCGCGCTTCTTGGACATAACGGGGCGGGCAAATCGACCCTGATCAAAACCATTCTTGGCCTTACACCACTCACGGCTGGCCAAATTCGCGTCGGTGACGCGAAACCCGGAAGTGCGGTTGCCCGCCGCACGACCGCGTATTTGCCCGAAGCGGTCAGCTTTCACCCGGCCCTGACCGGGCGCGAGCAGCTTCGGTTGTTTGCCCGATTGGACGGGCAGAAGGCCGATGTGGCCGGGCTGTTGGACCGCGTCGGATTGGGCGACGCGATGGACCGCCGGATCGGGGCTTATTCCAAGGGAATGCGGCAACGGCTGGGGCTGGCTCAGGTGCTTCTGGGCAACCCGAAAGTCGCGCTGCTGGACGAACCGACCAGCGGGCTTGACCCGATCTCGCGGCAGGACCTTTACGCGATCATTGACGAGCTGGCGGCCAACGGCACCGCCGTCCTGATTGCCAGCCACGCCCTGACCGAGGTCGAAGCCCGCACCGACCGCATCGCCATTCTGCGCAAGGGGGTAAAGGTGGCGGATGATACGCTGGCAAACCTGTCGGCGCAGGCCGGTCTGCCCACGCGCCTGCGCATCCGCGCCACCGGCGAACACGCCGATCAGATCGCCGAGGCAACCGGCGGCACCCGGATGAACGGCGCGTCGGTCGAAATCCTCTGCCCACCGGATCGCAAGATGGAAAAGCTGCGCCATGTGGCCGCCATGGGCGACGTGGTCGCGGATATCGAGATGACGCCGCCGCGCCTTGAAGACCTGTATCGCCATTACGCCAAGGAGGGGCTGCAATGACCCGCTTCCTGTCCATCGCCGCGACCGAAATGATTATCTTGCGCCGCAATCGCTGGCTGATGATGGCGACCATCATCATGCTTTTGTTCGCGCTGGCCCTGACTTTCGCGGGCAGCGCACCGACCGGGTCGGTGGGGGTCGATATGTTGACCGTGTCGGTCACGTCGATGACCACGCTGTCGGTCTATCTGGCGCCGCTTCTGGCCCTGATGATCAGCTTTGACGCCATCGCGGGCGAGGCCGAACGCGGCAGCCTGTCGCTGCTTCTGTCCTATCCCGCCGGGCGGGGTGAAATCCTGCTGGGCAAGTTTGCCGCCCATCTGGCCGCGCTGGCCTTTGCCATGACCATCGGGTTTGGTGCTGCGGGTGCGATTGCCGCTTGGTTTGGCGGGGCAGGGGCCGAAAGCCTGATGGCGCTGGCGCGTCTGATTGGCACGTCGATCCTGCTGGGTGCGGTGTTTCTGGCGCTTGGCTATCTGGTGTCCGCCCTGTCGCGCAGCGCAACGGCGGCGGCGGGTCTGTCGGCAGGTCTGTGGCTGGTCTTCGTGGTGCTTTACGACCTTGGCCTGTTGGGCGCGGTGGTGATGGACGGAAGCGGCGATTTCACACGATCCATCTTTCCGTGGCTGATGGTCGCGAACCCGGCGGATGCGTTCCGGGTCTGGAACATCGCGGCCTCGGACGGCGTGGCCATGGCCTCGGGCATGGTCGGGGCGGCGCAGACGCTGCCAGCATGGGCGGCACCCCTGTCGCTGGTCCTGTGGCCCGTTCTGGCCTTCACCTTGGCCCGCGCCGCGTTTCGGAGGGTCGAGCCGTGAAACGCCTGATTGCCCTGAGCCTGCTGGCGCTGGTCGCCTGCAACGAGGACGAGGCGAAAGCCCCGCCGCCGCCTGCGGACCTGACCGAACAGGCACTAAGCTATTTCTGCCAGATGAACGTGCTAGAACATGGCGGACCCAAGGGGCAAATCCATCTGGACGGCCATCCCGCACCGCTGTTTTTCGCGCAGGTGCGTGACATGGTGGCCTATCTGAAAAGCCCCGAGCGCGAGGCCGACATCACCGCAATCTATGTCAGCGACATGGGCGTTGCGCAAAGTTGGGCCGATCCCGGCAAAGGCAACTGGATCGCGGCGGCGGATGCGATATATGTTGTGGGCGCAGACGTGGCCGGCGGTATGGGCGCCCCCGAAATCGTGCCCTTCGCCAATGACGAAAGCGCGACCGTGTTCATTGCGCGATATGGCGGTGAAACACATATACTGGACACCATTCCCGACGATGCCGCCTTGGGTGCCGTCGACCTGAACAAAAGGTTGGAGACACCTTCATGAGCATCCTGAACCGTCGTCGTTTCCTGGCCATTTCCGCTGCCGCCCTGGCGGTGCCGAGCGGGGCGGCGGCCTCGGTTGCCCGTTGGACGGGTTATGCGTTGGGCGGACCGGTGTCGATGCAGCTTGCGGGCGTGGCCCAGGCGGATGCCGACCCGATCTTCGCGATGGTCGAGGCCGAACTGGACCGGCTTGAGGATATTTTCAGCCTCTATCGCGACAAGTCCGAGCTGTCGCGCCTGAACCGCTTTGGCACGCTTGGCGATCCATCGGCCGAGCTTCTGCACGTGCTCAGCGCCTGCGCCAGCCTGAATGCTGCCAGCGACGGACAGTTCGACCCGACCGTTCAGCCGCTTTGGCTGGCGATTGCAAACGAAGCGGACGACAACGCCATCGAAGCGGCAAAGGCGGTCGTGGGCTGGTCGAATGTGGGCTTTGACGCCCATCAGGTCAGCCTGCCGAAAGGCGGCGCGCTGACCCTGAACGGCATTGCCCAGGGGGCCGTGACCGACCGGATCGCCGCGCTTTTGCGCGGGCAGGGCCTGCGCGACGTGCTGGTCGATATGGGCGAGATTGCCGCGCTGGGGCAGGGGCCGAACGGGCCATGGTCCATCGGGGTTGCGAAGACCGATGGCACGCTGGTGCATCGGCTGACGGCGTCGGACCGGGCGATTGCGACCTCGGTTCCCACGGCCATGGAAATCGGCGGCACGCAGGGGCACATCCTGTCCCCGACCGGCGGCACACCGCTGCAAGCGCTCGTATCGGTCTCGGCCCCGACGGCGATGATTGCCGACGGGTTGTCGACCGCCTTGTGCCTTGTGGATGATGCCGCGGGTGCCAGGATCGTCGCGGCATTCCCCGATGCGAAGATCGAGGTCATGACCAGCGTCTGACGCGCCGCTCAGTAATCCCGTTCGAAATAGATCCCGATGGTGCTTTCGCCGTCCGATCCGACCGTGCCGCGCGCGGTGACGGACGGGCTGATCGTCAGGTTCAGGTTGATCTCGGTATCGCCATCGGCACCGACGGCAACATCGGTATAGATGTTCTCCGAGATGTATTTGCCGACCTTCAACGTCGCCTCGCCATCCTCGTCGGTGGTCAGGTCCAGATCGTCCAGCCCGAAATTCTTGCGCAGATTGCCGACGATCCCGTCCCCCCCCTTGCCCGCCAGCGTTCTGACCGCCGCGGCCAGTTGCAGGGCCTGAAGGGCGGAAATATCGGTGATGCTGCGCCCGAACAGCAGGCGGGCCAGCACCTCATCCTCGGGCAGGGCAGGGGACGAGGTGAAGGTGACTTCGGGCGCCGAAACGGGGCCGACCACGTTGATGCTGACCGTGATGTCATCGGATTGGGACACGGCGGCAAAACTCAGATAGGGGTCGAATGCCCCGCGCAGGCTGACGCGACCCTCGGTCAGGGTCAGCCGTTTACCCAGAATATCCAGCCGTCCCCGGACCAGATTGAACTGCCCGACGGGCTGCACATCGGCGCTGGTGCCGGTCAGGCGAAGCTCTCCGCCCAGTTCGGCGTCCAGCCCGCGCCCGCGCACGAAGATCTGGCTGGGCGCGCGCAGGGTGATGTCGATCGGATAGGGGCGGGCGGTCGCGACGGCGCTCGGGTCTGTTTCGACGATCAGCCCGGCAAAGGCACGGGTCTGGCGCGCGGCAGCGGGTTCGTTGATGTGGCGAAGCTCTTCCAGGATGGGCACCGTGCTGGCGGGCACGTCCGAGATACGGATCTCGGTGCGGCCCAGCGTCATGTCCGCCCGCAGGGTCGCCCCGCCAGCCAGCGGCCCGCGCACCGTGGCCGCGCCGTTAATGGTGGTGTCGAACAGGTTGCCATCGGTCAGCGTTACCTGGCTGGCATCCAGTTCAAGATCGGCCTGGAACGGGGCGTCAAGCCCGACCGTGCCACGGGCGGTGATCTGGCCGCCATTGACGACCGAGGCCACGATATTCAGGTCGGCCCGGCCATTTGACAGGGTGGCGGTGGCACTGGGGATATCCAGCGCCTGCCGGAAGGTCGGCAGCGTCAGCCGCGCCCCCGCGCTTTGCACCCGGCCCGACAGCGACGACAGCGCCAGTGGACCATTCAGCGCCAGATCATAGGTGGCCTGTCCGGTCAGCAGCCGGGGCTGGATGAAGCGGTTGGCCAGTTCCAACGGGGCGCTGCCGTTCAGTGTCAGATTGGCGCTGCTGGCATCCGACCGCACCGTGCCGTTCACCGTGCCGTTCGCACCACCCGGCCCGGTGGCCGAAGCCGAAACCTGCCATAGATCATCCACCAGCGTCGCGGTGCCGCTGGCCGATCCGGGGCCGGAAATGCCAACCGCCACGATGCCCACATCCCTGAGGTTGGCCTGGAAGGTCAGGGTGTTACGTCCGTCAATCTCTTGCCCGGTGGCCTGTGCGGTCAGTTCGGGCGTGGTGATCGACAGGGCGTCGATGAACACCACCTCGTCGATATTTCCATGGGCGCGGGCGCTAAAGGTGCTGGCCCCGCGGGTCAACCCGTCCAGCACCTCCTGCCCGAGGGCAAGATTGGTGGCCGATCCGTCAACCGCACCGTCAAACGTGCCGGTGGCAAGGTCATAGCTGCCCTTGGCGGTGGCTGCGATTGCACCCGAGACCGGGCGCCCGGCCAACCGGGCATAGGGCGACAGCGATGCCGCCCTGGCGGTCAGGGTGCCCTGGACCAGACCCGGCCCGTCCCTGGTGATCTGCACGGTGCCGTCCACCGATGCCTCTGCCCCGCCCGGCGCCGTCACATCGGCCCGCACCGCCCAGCTGTCCCTGATCTGGGTGGCCGTGCCTTTTGCGGTCGCGGGGCCGGACAGACCGGGATCGACAACCGAACTGTCCTTTATGCGCAGATCGAACTGCACCGACGAGGCATCGGTTTTCAGGTCAGCCGAGATCGAGGCGGTGGTCTGGTCGGTGGTGATGTTCAACCGCTCCAACCGGGTGCCGGTTTCATCGCGCACCGCTTTCACATCCAGCGTGCTGGCCCCCGCGATCAGCGGATCGAACCGGGGCTGGCCGATGCCAAGGTCAGCGCCATCGCCGGTGATGGTCAGGTCAAACGACCCGCCAAGCAGGTTCACATCGCCATCCACCGCCACGGTGGCCGCCCCGGTCAGCGGCGTGCCCGCAAGCCCGGCAAATTGCGACAGGTCGCGGGCGGTCAGGACGAAATCCTCGTTGGTGGTGACGGTGACGCCGCTTTCCAGATCATCGGCGGACAGGCTGCCGGTCAGTTGATACTCGGTTCCGGCAAGGTCGATCCCGGTGACGTGCAGCGGCGCGTCTTCGCGCCAGTCAAAAGACAGGTTGCCGGTCAGGGCCGGGCCGATTGCCCGCGCCAGATCTTCGGAAACCGGCGCAATGCCCAAGACGTCAAGCAGGACATCGCCATCGACACGCCCCACCGCGCTGCCTTCACCCCGCACCAGGGTGCCCGTGGCCGTGATCATCGCGGTTTCCAGCGCCAGATCGTCACGGGCCAGGGATTTCAGGGTGAAATCGGCCTGCCATGCCTCGCCATTTTCGGCATCATAGCCGATGGCAAGGTCTACGGCATCGACTTCTGTCCTGGTGCCGCCCACGGGCAACACGACCGGCGCCCCGTCCTCATGCGCCAGTTTGCCTTGCAGCCTGAACCGTTCGGGCCAGCCGCCCGACGACAGGGACAGATCGCCCTGAAGGGTCAGCGCTTCGGTGGTCAGCTCAAGTGTTTCCAGATCCAGCGCGCCATCGGCATACCGCCGCCCGACCGCGTTCAGCGCGACGTTGTCCCCGAAGAAGTCGCGGTAATCGGGCAGGAACACCGGTGCGATGTCACCGGAAAGCTGCGCAGTGAACCGCTTCAGCATCACCGGCGTGTCGGGGGTCGACGCCGCATCGTCGACCTCGTCCTGCATTTCAACCTGCCCGGTCAGACGCGGCGCACCATCGGTGGCCAGGTCGATATCCGCCACGAAGTCCGATAGCGGGCCGGTGCCCTCGACGCTCAGCGCGACCGAAGGGCGGCCCGGCAGGTCGAGCAGGTTTGCAGCAATGCCATCCTCTCCTTCCTCGACCGCGAAGGCCAGATCCAGCAACTGGGTGAGATTGCTATAGCTTCCGTCGAACGCCAATGACCCGCGCGGTCCGTCGGTCCGCTCGATCGTCAGCCCGGCGGTGCCTTCGCCACCCGACAGGCTGGCCGAACCTTCCAGACGCACCACGGCGGCTTCCCCGATGACGGGTTGTGCAATCTCCACCCGGTCTGCCCTGATCACCCCGATCTCGATCGAAACCGGAAGCTCGGGCAGGGAAAAACCGGATGCCTCGGGCGCGGGGGCACCACCATCCACCGGGACGGGCCTGCGCGCGATGATGATTCCCCTGGCCGTGATCTGGTCGATATTGATCGCCCCGCGCAACAGGCTGGAGCGGGTCCAGGACAGGACAAGATCGTTCAGCGTCAGCCATATCCCCTCGTCATCCGCAACGGTGATCTGGTCGACCGTGGCTTGCGAACTGAACGCACCCTGAAACCCGATGATGCGAATATCGCGGCCGACATCCGACAGGTTGTCTTCCAGAAGGGCCTGAAGATAACCGCGATCATCCTGTTCGGTCTCTTCGGCCTGCGCCAAGGCATATCCCGACCAGACCAGTGAAAACACCACGGTCATTATGCGAAGCAGGACCTTCAAAACGCTTGCCCGATTCCGATGTAAATCTGCACGCCGTCGCCGGTATCCCCCGATATGGGGCCGGCCACATCCAGCCGCAAAGGCCCGATGGGGGTCTTATAGCGCACGCCGATCCCGCCGCCCGTGTGCCAGTTGCCCTGACCGTCAAACAGGCTGCCCCCGGCCACATGGCCTGCATCGACAAAACCGACCACGCCGATCTTGTCGGTAATCTGGGCGCGCAGCTCGGCCGACAGGCTGACGAAGGATTGCCCGCCGGTGATCTCGCCCCCGCCTGCATTCAGGCCCAACGACTGATAGGGCTGTCCGCGCACGGTGCCGCCCCCGCCGGAATAGAACAGGTAATCGGGGGGAATGTCGCCGCTGTCGCCCGCCATGACCGACCCGACCTGCACCCGCCCGGCGATCACGAACCGATCCTCGGCCCCGAAGCCGCGATAGGCCCGCCCGTCGCCGTAAAGCCAGGCCCCCGTGCCACCGGTATCGACCGAGATGAACGGGATCGCCTCGGCCTTCAGATAGGTGCCGCGCGTTGCATCCAGCTTGTCGTTGCGCCGGTCCCAGGTCAGGGATGAGGGTAGCGCAAACAGGAAGAACCGACGGTCGCCCAGCACATCGGTGGTTTCGGAATACAGAAGCGCCGCACCGAACTCGGCCTCAAGCGTGTCCGAGAAGATGCGCTTCACCCCGCCGCCCAGGCTGGCGCTGCGCGAGATATAGCCCGGCTCGTCGTCATAGGCGAGGCTGCCGAACACGAAGGCATTGGTGTCCGGGCCGAAGGTTGCGGGCTGATCCAGCCGCGCGTCCAGATGATAATCAATGCCGCCATGCTGACCACCGATGCCCGATACCTCGCCATCCACACGAAACCGCTCGGCCCCGCCAAACATGTTGCGATGCAGCCAGAAGGCGGTCAGTTGCAGCCCCTCGAACGATGCAAGCTCGGCCCCGAACCCAAAGCGGCGCGGCTCTTCATCGACCAGTGCCAGCCCGATATCCAGCGTGTTGCCCGGCCCAAGCGTTTCGGCCTCGGTCAGGGTGACGGATGAAAACGCGCCGGTGCGGCGCAAGCGCTTGGCCACGGTTTCCAGATCGTCCGGCGAAAACACCTGGCCTGCCGGAAAACCCGCAATGCGGGCGATACGATCCGACCGCACGGCGCTTTCGGTCGTCTGACGCAAGGTGCCGAACCGCACCTTCGGCCCCGGTGCGAACCTCAGCGATGCCGACAGTTCCGCACCGGCATGGTTGGCGGTGATCCTCTGATCCGACAGGGCGACCTTGGCATATCCCGCCTCGCGCCAGCCCAGAACGGCAGCATCCACCGCCTGTTGCACGGTCACGCTTTTCGCCACCTCGCCCGCGCGAAACCCGTCGGGCATGTCGGTGCCGGGGGCAAGCGGTGCGGCCTGCGCCGTGCCGAACCGGAACTGCCTGCCGGGATCGACCGATACTTCGATCCACCGGATCGCGGGGGGCACATCGAAGGGCGGGATCTGCGCGGCCTCGCGCCCGTCCACACGCACGCGCACCACCCCGCCGTAATAGCCGTTTGCATAAAGCGCCTGCACCAGCTGCCCGTATTCCGCCAGCGCGGCGGCAAAGACATCGCGGGTATCCTTCTCGGCGTCCCGTTCCGCCGCCAACACCAAAGAGGCGCCTTTCAGCGCATCCTCAAGGTCGTCGTCAGACCCGGCAACGGAGAAATCGACAGTGTCCAGCGCGAACGCAGGAGAGGTCGGCCCAATACACAGAAACAGAAGCAATACCAGCGCTTTAACTGCGGATATTTGCACCGTGGTTCCCTTCCTGCTGCTGACCGGTCGCCTCGCTTAATTCCACACTAGCTGCATCGGCAAACAGTCACCACCGGTTTTACATCATTGGCAGTTATCCGCTTGGCCCCGGCCCGCCTTCGTGTCATGCCTTGCATCATGCTGACACACTGCATCCGCTTGAACCTGATGAATCGCCGCCATACGCTGTTTCGAAGCAATATGGTCATCCACGGCAGTATCGAGGCAGGGGCTTAAGCATATGAACGCGAAGCTGGTAGAGCGACGACTCGCAAGCCGCGTGCTTGACCAGGTTACGCTGCTGGATGCGGTTGAATACCAAAACGACCAACGGCGCGAAATCACGCTTTTCTTCGATCAGGAGGTGACGGGCGAGCAGATCGTTCCCCCGGCCAAATCCCGGATGCTGTCCCTGAACGCGGTCGGAGGCGCCACCTTTCTGACATACGCGGTGCCACCCTTGGTGCCGGCATCGTTCTCCATCAGGGGCCAGAGCGTCAACCTGACCCCTGCCGAGGTCGAAACCGATTACCTGCAAGACACGAACGCCTTCGTGGCAGAACGTAACGGCGAGCCTGCGCATATCGTGCTGGAATGGCTGGATTATCATATCCGTCACCAAGACATGCAGTCTGCCGTTATCATCGACCGTGCCGAACCGGGTGCGGACAGGGCGTTCTCGACCGAGTTGCGCGAAGGTCTGGAAAAGCTGGAAACCGCCTGTAAGGTCGTGCTGGTTAGCAGCGACGTGCCGCTTGGCAAGCCCGGCTTGCCCCAGGAAGCCCACCCCTATTGCGTTCCCGGCGCACCGGGCAAGGATCGCATGGATATCCCGCCTGCCGATGCGTGGCGAAGTCCGCTCGGGGCTTTGACGATCTATGAGATCCTGCGCCGGCGGTTTCTGGACAAGGCACGCGCCGTCGCCAATATCGACGTGTTCGACCTGATCCCTGCCAGCCCCGTGAACGTCTTCGACACAGCCGTTTCGGCTGAAAACGGTCTGATCGCTCTGGTGGGTCGACAATGTTATCCGTGGCGGGTTCGGCCAAACGCACAGATCGGGTTCGGCGATCACATCTGCGTCCAGTTCGATGCGCGCGGCGGACGCCAACGATGGTGCATCGCCCCCGCTCATGCGCCCGACGATGCGATCTGGCGTCTGGTGCGGATCGGCAATGTGCAACCCGATCCGACACGCACACGCGGTTTCTTCCGCTACATGGCCATTCGCCACCCGACCGAGTCCGTGTCCAGGATCGTTCCCAAAACATCATTGATCGAACATGACCCGCTGATTGAGGCGGCCGGAACCCTGTTCGGACACAAGCCCGTCCGTATGCCCGAAATCGACTTCGACACTTCAAAACTGACGGGGCGGGGGCGCTGCGTCATTGTCAGCACCATGAAGAACGAAGGGCCATTCATCCTTGAATGGATCGCCTATCACCGGGCCATCGGGTTTGACGACTTCATCATCTACACGAACGATTGCACCGACGGCACCGACACGATGTTGATGCTGTTGCAGGCAAAGGGCATCCTGCAACACCGTGAAAACCCGTTCCGCACGTCCGATCTGAAGCCCCAGCACGCCGCCCTGCAAGCGGCCGAGGACGAAGACCTGATCAAAGACGCAACCTGGGTGGCCTGTATTGATGTGGACGAGTTCGTGAACATCAAGACCGGGGACGGAACACTGGATGCCTTGTTTGCCGCTGTGCCTGACGCCAACATGATCTCGATGACATGGCGCCTGTTCGGCAATGCCGACATCCATGACTATTCCGATACACCCATCACCGAACAGTTCCGGCGCTGTGCGCCCGAGCTCGTGCGCAAACCCCATCAGGCATGGGGGTTCAAGACCTTGTTTCGCAATGTCGGCATCTTCAACAAGCTTGGCGTTCACCGCCCGAAGGGGCTGAAGCCGCAACTGTGGGAACGGATCAACTGGGTGAACGGGTCTGGCAGACCCTTGCCCAAAACGATGTTCCGCAATGGCTGGCGCTCGACGATCGACACGTTCGGCTATGATCTTGTGCAGCTTAACCACTATGCCGTGCGGTCCGCCGAAAGCTTCCTGGTCAAACGGGATCGCGGGCGGGTGAACCATGTGGATCGGGATCAGGGGTTGGCCTATTGGTTCAGAATGAACAACAACGCGGATCAGGACCTGTCTATCCAGAAACGTGTGCCGATGATGAAGGCCGAACTGGCCCGCTTGATGGCCGATCCCGACATAGCGGCGGCGCATGCCCATTCCGTGACATGCCACAAGGCCAAGATCGCCGAGCTGAAGGCCACCGAGAAATACGCCAACTTCTATGCCGACCTGACCGGAGAGCGCCTGCAGAAACTGTCGCTGATGCACAGCCATTTCGGATCGAACGTGTTTCTGTCAGGCCCGGACTCGGTCCCCGACGAGGTGGTGAACCGCGACCCCGGTGCCAAGTGGTTTTTCACGGTGAAGCAGGACAAGGGGTGACAATCCGCCGACGCGTTTCGAAGTCAGGCCGCGGTCCCGCCTGACCCTGAACCGCGTCACTCCTCTTGCCCAGCCGTCAAGGCCGGGGGGGCGAAGCGTTGAGCAACAACATCCGGCGCCGCTTCTTTGAAGATCCCGGAATACCGTTTCTTCGATGCGTCGCAGCGCTGGTCTCGCCCGGCGAAACTCTCGTCCGTATCGTGCATGTCAGGCGGAATCTCGTATGAATAGGGGACGGTGAATATCTCTGGTGCAGCCCGCAGGATCAGGTCATTGGTCGTCGCATTGGACAGCCGGTATGCCGTATCGGGCATCATGCACAGCTGAACCAGACGCCGACTGTTGAACGGCGACAGATAGAACGCATGGGACTGCCCCGGAAACAGCATCCCAAGTGCGGCCGGCACAAGCGTTTCGAAGAAGATGAAATCTGCCGACCGTATCTTGGCATTTCCCGGCAGGTCTTTGTAATATCGCATGAAATCAGGTGTAAACTGTGTCGCGACTTCTGGGTTGAACTTGTTGTTACCGACCAAGCGCATCATTCGGATATGCCAGGCTGGCTCGCTCCATTTCCGGGGATCAGCGGTGGTCAGGTACTGCCCGCGCAAAATGTTGCACTGATGGCCCCGCATGACAATTGCGCCTTCCCTGACACTTTGGAACAGGCCGTTGGTGATCTCTTTCGGGGCCGGACCGGCCATTCCGCAGGCGATCTCATACGACCTTGCCGCCAGCCGTCCGACATATCTTTTGACCGAGATCTTCTTGCGGTCATGGACTTCGTTCGAAAGCCCGGCAGCCTGGCACAAGGCCGTCCCGATCACAGAATCGCGCCGGTTTGCATAGGTATTGATGTGCGAAAAGAACTGCGTGACCTTCTTCCTGTCTTCGGGGGCGGTCAGCGCCAACAGGATGCGACTGTCATTGCCTCCGGTCAACGGCATCGAGGTTTCGCCAATCTGCGTCATCCGCCCGATGATCTTGCGCTCGGCGGCAATCATCTCGTCATAAAGATCGCCATACTGATCCGGCGTTGCGTCAAATGTGTCGTCGGCGCGCGGCCAGAAACGCGCGTGACAGAACCCATCCAGATCGAACCGGTGGCTGGCGTTCATCCGATGAACATACATGTCGCGCGTGTGCGACAGGCCATAGGTGCCATGACCCTGCGCGATTTCATCGTGGTCATACAAAGGGTGGTCAACGATCGGGCGATCAATGCACAAGCCCAGCGACGCCCCGATGCGGCGCGTTTCCGGTGCATAAACCGCCCCGATCATCCCGACCGGATCGCAATAGAAAAATGTCTGACCTTCCAGTTTGATGACAATGGCATAACGCCCGGCAAGACGTGACAGATAGTCTTCGAACAGATCACGGGCACCCGGCGCAGTTGCATCCTTTATCAAGCTGGGCAGAACCTCTGGCGGCAAGGCACCGTCATGATCGACAGCGATGCCCAGAACAACCCCGACATTCTGGCCCTGTCCGTCCACCAGGTCGCCGCAGCGCAGATCGCGCCCGATATGAATGTAATGCGCCCCCACGTCCCGCACCACGAAACCCGGAAGATCAAGCCGGTCGGGACCGATCATATACTGATATCGAAACGTCCACGCAAAATCGACATTCGCAGACCTGCAAAGTTCGATGGCGATGGGGGAATGGGTCATCCGCTAGCTGCTCTTCTTGTTTTGCTGCTTGTGCGACAGGGCATCATTCAAGACACCGCTTACCGTGTTTCCGACTTTCACAGGTTCATCTGTGGCATCAACGCGTATGATTTCACACCCTTTTGCCCTGATCCGTTCAAGGGCGCGCTCCATCAGGTCGGCACGCAACCGAAGCACCTCCGCCCCGCCATGTGCCGCGTTTATGCGCCGCTCAAGCTGTTCCAGGGGCTGTTTTCCCCCGTCCCTTTGTGCCAGCCGTGCCAAAGCACGTTTGTGGCTGACCGCCGGATCAAGTTTCAGATAAACAACCGCATCGGGTAGGGGGGCCAGATCGCAATACCTGTCCAGAAGATCGTCATGCGACGGTGAGCTGTTGACCAGCAAATGAATAAATCGGTGAATACCGCCTTCGTCGATCATTACAACCTCGAACGCATCTGGGTTCGCCGCACAGATCAGTTGGCGGACAAGCGATGAATAGAGCAGGGCGCGGGCGTTCTGTTGCCCGGATGAGGTCCTGTCGATCAGTTCCACGCATTCCGGGTATTCTGACCGCAACTGTTCGCTGCGATACAACGCCCTTGTGACGGGGTTGCGTCGGAAATAGCCTGGCAGGCTGGTGTCTTTGGTGTCCAGATCGGCCGCTGATCCCACACTGCGCCCCGACATCGTCAAAGAGCTTTTACAGGCCTTGAACAAAGTCGATTTGCCCGAGGCAGGCAGTCCCAGCAATTCGACAAACACCCGTCAGACCTTTTCGCACAGGATATGTCTGATCTCTGAACTGTTGTCCTTGGTGCCTTTCACCTTGGGTGCGGCAAGAACCTTGAAGCCGTAATCCGCCAGAAATGCGACAGTTTGGTCCCACGACATCCGGCTGCTCATTTTTTCGTCCTCGGGGGGCATCTCGAACGGTTCGGTGTTTTTGACGCCAAGCTGCAAAATGACATATCGCGATGTCACACGGGCAAACTCTGCCATCGTTGTTTTCACATCTTTGAAGGTGATGATGTCGCGCAGGAATCGTGTGCTGACAAGCAGGTCGAATTGACCGTCCTCATACGGCAGATCGGTCGAAAACCCCGTGGTGGTGGTGCATTGATCATACTGGTCGCCAAGGATGGTCCGGGCCGTTTCCAGCATCGCATCCGACGCGTCCAGCCCATGCACCTCGTATCCGCGTTCCAGATAATAGGGCACGAACCGGCCTGTTCCGAACGGAATATCCACCACTTTCAATTTCGCGGGCAGCATGTCCAGCAGCTTCTGCATTTCCTTTTGCTCGACATTCCACCACGGCTGCTTTGCCCGAATTTCTTCGTAGTTGCGGGCAGTCTTGCCGTAGTAGCGATCACCTTTGACTTTCTTGAGGTCGATTCTGGCCACGATATCATCCTTGTTCATAGGTTGTGGCGACAACTGATACGCTTCATCACCGAATTTCGCGCAAACTAGCATCATGTGTTTCAGCCTATCAAGAATATTGAGGCGAAAGGGCGTTCTGACCTGGTGATCACGGAACGCCTAGGACCCCAGCTCTTTCATGGCCAGTCGAATTTTCCGGTTGGGGTTGCGGGCCAGAACATACTCGCCCAGTTGACGGGCCAGTTGCGTGTGTCCTTTCTTGCGCAGCCGTTCGAACAGTTCTTTCTGATAACGCGGGAAGGTGCGGCGTTTGCGCAGGTGTTGATAGTAATCGCGCGCGCTCAGGCGGCCTTGCAGCGCGCTCAGGATGATCGGGGTCAGAATGCCCATCTGGTTCAGGGATGATCCCAGCCGATGCCCCAGCAAGGGCGCGCGGAGCTTGACCACGTTGTCACCGGTGAACCGGGCGACATGTTTGCTGTCCAGCACTTCATACGGATCATAGAGGATATAGACCGTGCCGGCGTTTTGCGAAGCAGTCGCCGCATCGCCGTATTTTCCGCTGAAGTCACGGTCCCACGCGACCTTGTAGCGTGTCTCCCACGGCACGACGGTCTTGTCCAAGGTGGATTGCGGGCTGATGGCGATCACATCGCTGCCGGGGACGGCGGCGCTGAAGACCGCCGCCGCATAGCCACCCATCGACGCGCCGTAAAACACCACCCGGTCGAACTGGTCGAAAAAACCGCTGTCACGCAGGTCGTCGAACTGATCGCAGACCCATTGGTTGCGATACCATGTCCAGCCGCCTGCCAGCACACCCAGCATCGACCATCCCTGTTGCTCGATAAAGGAAAAGCCCCAGGGCCGCCGGTCCGCGCGCTTGGTCATCGTGATATCAAGATTGTCGAACGTGACCACCAATGTGCCCTTGCTGCGCGGGGTATAGACGAAGGAATGCCCTTCCGGCCCCATGCGGAAGAACCCGTCCGCACCGGCAAGGGTGGTGGCGATTTCGGCCCAACCTTCGTCATTGTCGCTGATGGCGGGCGGGGTCGGGGTGAAGCAGATGCGGGTGATGCTTTTGCCATCCAGATCGAAGGTTGAAATGGTTTCATTCTCGCCAAACGCCCGCAGAAACGGAAACGCGCCCGAACCTTTCTTGATGTCCATGACCATCCGGCTGTCGGAGTGCATCATCCGTGACAGGAATGGCTCAAGAAACCTGACCTTGTAAGCCGAACCGAACCCGTTCAGGTTGCACAATATATCCACCTGCCGTTGGGCCTTGTCGGTATCGACCAGGTGGATACGATCACCCGGCACGCCGTTTTGTTCCAGAAACGCCCGATAGGGGGCGATCCAGTCGGGATGATCCCTGGTGATCTGGCCTTTCGGATCCGCGCTGACCAGGTAAACGTCGCAATCGTGCTTGTGATAAAGTGCCAGCGTCAGACCTTTCGCACCCCCGCTGATATCAGCCACCGAACCGACCTTTGACACATCCAGATGGTCCAGAAGCCCGGTGTCGAATGTCAGGTTGCCGCGTGCTTTGACCGGGGCGAGGGGGGCAACGATATCATGCCGTTTCACCAGCTTATCAAGATACGATCCGACCGGCGGCAAGCCGTGGTGAAAGCTCCCGATCTGCTTCTTGTTCGACGCCCAAAGGTGCAATGCGGTCGTGTTGTCGGTCAGTTTCCCCTCGACCACGGATGCAGGTTGCAGAAACTCTGTCCGTGCGCGGAAATTGACGGGATAGAACGCGTCGATCGGTTGCACCTGATCCTGCAGCCCGAGCTTGTGCACGTAATACGTGACCATCATGGGTCCCCAAACGCCCCAGGGCTGCCTGGTGATATGCACCGGCTCTCCCGCCTCGGCGGCTTTGCGGTATTCCTCTTGCTTCTTCTTCGCAATGAACGGCGCGATCGAATACCGGTCGTCGGTAAAGGCCAGCATTCCGGCCAGCAAATCGCTGTCCGATGGCATGCCCAGAACGGCGTTGTTCACCCGATGCTCTCCGGGCAGTTCAAAGCCAAACACATAGTCGCTGTCATACTCCATTGGCCGGTGGCAATAGACATCGGTATCGACCCAGATCATGCCCGGGCATTGGTGAATCATGTGCAGGCGGAACCAGTCGGCAAACAGGGCGAAGCTGTTCTTCTGCTCGTATTTGATGAAATCGTCGGTGTCGATGATCTCGCGCCCGTCGCGGCAAATGACACCTTCGGGCACGTTTGGAATGTCTTCATAGCTGAACAGGGTGATACGCTGCCCCTTGTCGACAAAGGACTTCAGGCAAAGCTGCTCCATCCAGCTGAGCGCACCCCCGATCCAAAGCGTGCCAACTTCTCTTATGCGTGCCACTCACTGCCTCGTAATCATCACCTGACGTTCAGGGCACAACATACGCACAGGTCCGAGTTTTGTATATTGCCATCTCGGCGACAGGGAGCTTGGCGTGCCACCAGACCTCGATTTGACGGCGTTCTTGCAGTGATAGTTGCGTGTAAACGGCTCCCATGCCATGGTCTCCTATTAGATAACATATTGTTTTCTAATAGGAGTCGCACTTCAGGGTAGCGCGCTCCCTGAGCGATACTAGAAGCGCATAATCCGTCTTATGTTAAATACCTAACTGATACATCCCCATTTCCACGTCACGGCTTTTCCACTCTACGCAAACAGTATCTCGTATCATCAAGACGGGACGTCCCATGATGGATCCTCACGCTATTGCCGACGATGAAAAAGGCCTCGGCGATTGCTCGCCAAGGCCGTTCAAGGGGATAGGATGTTGGTTATTCGAAGGCGCTCGCAGGATAGAATTCTTCGTTGACCCACGCGCCGCCTTCAGCTTTTTGGATGGTGTATGCGCCGGCGACCGTGCCACTCTCATCGAAGATCAGGGGGCCGGATGCACCTTCATAGTTGATGTCCTTACCTTCAGCCAACGCCGCCTTGCCGTCAGCAAATGACGAAACGGCCTCACCGCCATCGGACACATCACGAATGACAGAGTTGATGCCTTCGCCAGAACACACCCCGCTTGCCTCCAGTGAAAGAGCAACCAGGTTGATCATATCGAACGAGTTGGCGGCAAACGGTCCGGGGTCCCCACCCGCCTTTTCCTGATGCAGGGCTTCGAACGCCTTATACTCGGGCAACGAGTTGTCGGCGTCGGCAAACTCCACATAGGCGCGGCCGTTCAGAAGGTCGGCTCCGGCTGCATCGAAGATTTCGGGCACGGCCAGGTCGGCCGTAAACAACCATTCACCTTCAAACCCGCCTGACGTGGCCTCCTTGATCACGGTCACGCCGGATTCCTGGCCACCCGCCAGATAGATGGCCTCAGGCTCATTGGCCAGAACCGAGATCAGTTCGGCCTGATAGGAAGGCTGTCCGGGGTTATATACAACGAAATCGGTCAGCTCGATGCCAGCCTCTTCCAGGGTTGTGCGCGCGACCTGGGCCGGGGAAATGGTCGACTCTTCGTTTTGAACAAGGAATGCGACGCTCTTGTAACCCCGGTCCTTCAGCCAAAGGCCCGATGCCGCCCCGTCGCCCAGATCCGAAGAAACGGTGCGAAAGACGTAATCACCGCCAAGTTCGTTCAATGTGATCGTTCCCGCGTATGGCGACATCGTCACGGTCTTGGTCCGTTTTGCAAGATCGACCAGCGCCACCATAACCCCCGATGTGGGACCAAGGATCGCCACCGCGTTTTCGGATTCGATCATCTTTGACGCTTCGCGGATGCCGACTTCAGGGTTGCCCCCGGTATCGGCAACAACCAGTCGAATATTGCCGCAGGCGGTGCCGCCCGCCGCGTTGATCTCGTTGGCGCCAAGTTCGACGCCACCGGCAACAATTTTCCCGAACTCGCCAAGTTCACCGGTCAGCGGAACCAGCACGCCGACAGTGACGTCTTCTGCGGTGGCGGCCATGGACGTGGCGACCATTGCAGTCGATGCGATTAACCCCTTGAGGAGCATACTACGTTTTGGCTTGGGTTTCATGTTCACCTCCATGTTGTGAATTTTCCCTAGGCGTGGACCTGTAATAAGACCTCTTCCAGACGGCCCGGTTCGAGAAGAGTTTTGCTTTCAAGGACATCCGTGACCCGCCCTGCATCCAGGACATGCGCGTCTTCGGAGATCGCGAGGATTTTCTCTGGGTTCTGTTCAACGACCCATGCAATACCGGTCCCATCCTGGGCGAGTTCCTCGATCCAGCCTACGATGCGGTCCACAAAGATCGGGGCCAGTCCAGCCGTGGGCTCATCCAGCAAAAGGATGTCCGGCCCTGCAACCAGGGCCGTCGCAATCGCAAGAGTTTGACGCTCGCCACCAGAGAGTGTCGATGCCAGCTGGTTGGCGCGTTCCTGCAAAATTGGAAATCTCTTCAGGACTTCCACAATCCTTTCCTCTGCGCCTTCAAACGCAGCAGCAGACGCATGCAGGTTATCGCGCACCGACAATTCCGCAAACACGTTGGCATCCTGCGGCACCAGACCGACGCCCGCCATGCAAACATGCAGCGGACCGATTCCATTCAGATTCTGACCGTTATGCACGACTTCGCCTTCCATCACCGGCAGATGCCCGGCAATGGTCTTCATCAGCGTGCTTTTGCCCGCGCCGTTTGCACCCAGAACAGTGGTAATCTTGCCCGAAGGAACCGTCAGGTCGATCCCGTGCAGGATCTGCACCTTTCCATAGCCGGATTTCAGACCCTTGACTTCAAGCTGCATGTTCGCCTCCCAGATAGGCCGCGACCACTTTGGGATCGGTCTTGATGTCCTGCGGTGTTCCGCTGGACAGCAGCTCGCCTTGCTGCAACACGATGATCTGGTCTGCGATGCTGAACAGAAAGTGCAGATTGTGCTCGACCACGATCAATGTGCGCCCTTCTTTGTGCAGGTCCACAAGGATCTTGCTCAGCTTGCCTTGCAGGCTCGGGTCGACCCCGGCCGTGGGTTCGTCCAGCAACAGGATCCTGGGGTCGCGGATCAGTTGGCGTGCGACTTCAAGCATCCGCAATTCGCCGCCCGACAGGTTGGATACGGTTTCCCTGACGCGGTTCTCAAGCCCCACCCTGGCCAGCGCAGCCTTGGCCTTTTCGACCAGGTCCGGCTCGCTGCTGCGCCATCCGCCAAACAGCACGGACCGCAGGTTTTCGCCGGGCGATTTCGCCCCGACCAGAACATTGTCAAGCACACTCAACGACATGAAGGCACGCGGGGTCTGGAATGTTCTGCCAAGCCCCAATGAGGCGATGTCGGATGACCGCACATTCGCCAGATCGGTCCCGGCAAGCATCACCCGCCCCGCCGTCGGCTCCAGAACGCCTGAAATCAGGTTGAAGGTCGTCGACTTCCCTGCCCCATTGGGACCGATCAAACCAACAAAGGACCCTTCTTTGACCTGAAAGCTCAACCCGCTGTCACCGCCGACCGCCTTCAGGCCGCCAAACTGTTTTCTCAGATTCTCAACGACAAGCAGATCGGAACTCATGCTTCCACTCCCTTCTTGGCAAATCGGGTGAAGGGCTGCCAGCGCAAGATCATGACAAAGATCACACCGGTCATCATGTGTTCGACCGAGGCTGCGATCTCGGCGGCGCGCACCGTTTCGAAATGCAGCGAGCGCACGACCTCTTCGAACGCGACCAGGGCAAGCGTGCCCAGAATAACGCCCTTGATCGTGTGCTCTCCGCCCAGAACCAGCGCGATCCAGACAAAGAACGTCACTTCGGCGGTGAACAGATCCGGGCTGACCAAGGTCGTAATCATCGCGTAAAGCGCGCCGGCAAAGCCAATTGGAACGGCAGAGATGACGAAGATTTCGAACCGCAGGCGATGCACATCCTTGCCGACCGCCTCGGCGGCAACCTCATCGTCGCGCACGGCATCGACAGCCCGCCCATAAGGTGACGCAAGAAGTCGACGGCACAACAGCGACGTCAGGATCAACAACAGAACAGCCGCCAGCATGAAAGCATAGTTTTCGGACAATCCTATCACCGAGAAGTCCGGCCGATTGACATTCGTCAGCCCAACGCTGCCATTCCCGATGCGGCGCTCGTTCAACAGGAAAGAATGCAGCACTTCCGCAAACGCAAAAGTCGTCAATGCCAGATACTCGCCCCTCAACCGCAGCGTCGGCCAACCCGTGATAACAGCAAACAACAGCGATGCGACGCCCGCTGCGATCAGGCCGATCCACCATGGTGCATTAAATCCAAACAGATACTGGTCCAGGCCCTGGGGCGGTTCCTGCGTGAAAATGGCATAGGCATACGCGCCTGCCGCAAAATAGGCGACGGTGCCGAAATTGATCATGCCGCCGCGTGCATATTGCAGGTTCAGGCAGACGGTCATCACCGAATACAGGCACCCATATGTCAGGACGGTCAGAAGAAGTTGCTCGATATTCATGACCTGCTCCTGCCCGACAAACCTTCGGGACGGACCAGAAGGACAACAATCACCACGGCAAACGCGATCAGGGGGCGATATCCGGCTGGAATCCAATAAACGGACATATCCATTGCCACGCCCACGATCAGGCCGGACAGAAGCACGCTGTAAAGTGACCCCAGCCCCGCCAGGATCGCGACCGCCAGAATCTGCAGGATCTGGTGGAAGGCAATGTCAGTGGACAGCGTTGCGATCATTGCCAGCATGACGCCTGCCAACCCGGCCAGACCCGACGCGACCAGCCAGGTGGCACGAGAGGTCTTTTGCACGTCAATGCCGCGCGACGCGGCCAGCGCCGGGTTGTCCGCCATCGCCCGGATCGCAAGCCCCGTTTTCGTCTTGTTCAGGAAAAGTGCCAGCGAAATCCCTGTCAACGCAGCCAACCCGACAACGATCATCTGATAGTCGGTTATTCTGACGCCAAAGAATTTGTAAGTCGTCGCCAGGGGGATATCCAGCGACCGGATGCCAGTGCCCACAATCCCGTCAATGGCGCCACCGATGACATAGGCAACACCCACGGAACTGATCAGCAATACGGCCGGCCCAAGATGTCTGATCGGATCGTAGACAAGACGGCCAATGAACAACCCAAGAAACGCGGTTGCAACGATTGCAACGACCGCGGCTGGCAGCAATGGCCACCCGGCCTGAGTGTTCAGACCCCATGCAATGAAGGCTGACACACCCAGCATCTCGGCATGTGCGATATTCAGAAAACCCTCAACACGCCGCGTTAGTGAAAAGCCTATGGTCGCGAGGATCAGGAAACACCCTGTTACGATCCCCGTCACGAAATACTGAGCAATGAGCGTCATTGACCCCGCTCTCCATGGCTCGCTGCGAAGCGGCTGGCGCTCCGGCATTGCTTGCTATTGTTCACAGGCAAGTACCTCCCATCTTTTTTTAGGGAGTATGCTACGTTTTTTTTCACACGTAAACGCTTTTCTGAAACCTCGCCACAGAATGCCTTGTTCTTTGGAATTGTTTCATAGTTCAGTTGACGCCAAGCGGTGCCCGACTGGCGTCATTGTTCGCCTCAATCAGTTTCTTCAGGATTCGCTCTAACTCTGCAAGCTCTGCCTCTGTCAGCGGGGCAACCAGCTTGGCCTGCGCCCGCGCCATCTTCGGGCGGACATTCTCGACAAATTCAACACCTTGCGGTGTGATGCTGATCACGCGCGCGCGCCTGTCGATTTCGGAACGATTTCTTTGCAAAAGCCCGCGCCGTTCAAGCCGTTTGATGACATCGGCACCGCTGACCCGGTCGACACCGACCGAGGTTGACAGGGTAAGTTGGTCCATCTCAACGCCACTGGCCAAAACCGAAAGCATACCAAACTGAACGGGCGTTACATCTTCATCCCTGCACTCTTCCGCAAACAGTCCCAGATGAATCTGGTGCAGCCTGCGGATCAGGTATCCCGGACGGTTCCAAAGCTCGCGAAACTTGCGGTTCTTAAGCGATTTGTTCTTTGTTTCCTGCAAAGCGCTTTCTTTTTTTTCTTTCATTCCATTTCCGCTCGTTGGCCGGTGTCAAAAGGACGTATGCTATGTTCGGTGCACATCCATCCATTGTCTAGAGACTTGCAAAACGTAGTATACTGCTTAAACTATGTTACGCGCCTCTGAAGTTTATGTCAAAACAGACAAGAAAATCGACCGGGATGGAGTTGCGAAGTGGGAACTGGAATTGGAGCACGCGTTGCCAGAAAGGAAGACGCGAGATTACTCAGCGGCCAGGCCAGGTTTGTCGGGGATCTTAAATTCCCAAGGCTGCTCGAAGCCGCATATGTTCGCAGCCCCTTGGCACATGGCCGTCTGAAATCCGTCACAGTTCCAGCGAAATACAAGGATCGCGTGTTCACGGCGTCGGATCTGACCGACGTGCTGCCGATCAGGCCGGAATCGTCGCTGCCCGGCTACAAGGCCTCGGAACACTATCCGCTTGCAAAGGACAAGGTTCGTTTCGTGGGCGAATGTATTGCAATCTGCGTTGCCCCGACACGCGCCGAGGCCGAAGATATCGCGGACCAGGTGGTTGTTGATATCGACCCCCTGCCCCCATTGGTCAACGCGGCGGATGCCAAATCGAAAGACGCGCCGCTTGTGCACGACGACTGGGATGACAACCTCTTTCTGACCACGACCTTCGACGGAGATATGGCATTCGCCGAAAAGAACGCAACGGTCGTCATTGAACGTGAATACAACACGGCCCGCCAATGTATGAACCCGATGGAAGGCAAGGGAACGCTCAGCCATTGGGATGAAAAAGCAGGCCAACTGGTCGTTTACACGTCTACTCAGGTGCCCCATCTGATCCGAACGGGCGTCGCCCAGTATCTGCAGATGGATCAGGGCCAAGTGCGCGTCATCGCACCTGATGTTGGCGGTGGGTTCGGATATAAATGCGTGCTGCAACCTGAAGAGCTTTCGGTTTCCTGGGTGGCGCGGAAGCTTAGGCGACCGGTGCGCTGGGTCGAGGATCGGCGAGAGCATCTGGTTGCCGGTGCAAACACGCGCCAGCACCATTACAAGATCAAAGCCTATGCCGACGATCGCGGCAAATTGCTGGGGCTTGATGCAGAAATCACCGTTGATGTTGGCGCCTATTCTGTCTGGCCATTTACCGCCTGCCTGGAAGCCGCGCAGGCGGGCGGCAACCTTCCAGGCCCCTACGCCCTGGAAGGATACCGCTGCAAAACCTACTCGGTCGCGACCAACAAACCGGGGTTCACGCCGTATCGGGGGGTCGCACGTCCGGGTGTCTGTTTTGCCATGGAACTGACAATCGACGCCATCGCCCGTGCGGTTGGTCGGGAACCCGCAGATGTCAGGCGCGAGAACCTCGTTCCCGGTTCCGCCATGCCCTATACGAATGTTACGGGCAAGTTCTATGACAGTGGCGACTATCAGCACAGTATCTCGGAAGCCACCAAGGCAATTGGGCTTGAAGCCTTCCGCAAAAGGCAGAAAGAAGCACGCGCACAGGGGCGCTTTCTTGGTCTGGGCTTCGGAACCTTCACGGAACAATCGGCGCACGGCACGAAAGTTTTTGCCTCTTGGGGGCTGCCGCTGGTGCCGGGATACGAACAGGCCATGGTGAAACTCACGCCCTCCGGCTCGGTCGAGGTCCGCTCGGGCAATCATAGTTTCGGTCAGGGGTTGGAAACCACGATTGGCCAGGTCGCAAGCGAATGGCTCACCGTGGACATCAGCAAGATCAATGTCGTGATGGGCGATACCGGCATGACCCCCTACTCGACCGGTGCGTATGCCTCGCGCGGAATGGTCATGGCCGGTGGCGCGGTATCGAAGGCCGCCGAAGAACTGGCCGCGCGGATCAGGGTCCATGCGGCGCATCTGCTGCAATGCGACGCCGAAGACGTAACCCTGAAAGGCGGCAAGGCCTGGCGCGGCGCGGCCAGCGTCGATTTCGCAGACATAGCCCGCGCCTGGTATCTGCGCCCGGACCAGCTGGACGAAGATGTGGATACCGCCGGGCTGGAAGTCACCCAGGGATACAAGCCCGATATCGACACTGGTGTTTTCACCTATGCCACCCACGCCGCCATCGTCGAAGTCGATGCGGAAACGGGCAAGGTTTCTTTCGAAGACTATTACGTTTTCGAAGATTGCGGTCGGCGCGTAAATCCAATGATCCTTGAAGGGCAAACATATGGCGGGGCGGCCCAGGGTATCGGAACGGCATTGTTCGAAGAAGTGCTGTATGATCCAAGCGGCCAGCCGCTCACATCCACCCTTGCCGACTATATCCTGCCCGGCCCCGCCGAACTGCCGCATTTTCGTCTGGGGCACAGCGAAACGCCTTCGCCCTATACCCGGCACGGGATCAAAGGTGTCGGAGAAGGGGCCGCAATTGCCCCCGGCGGGGCGGTATTGAATGCGATCAATGATGCGCTCGAACCTCTTGGGGTCGAGATCAACGAGCTTCCCGCCACGCCCCACAAGATTCTGTCCGCGATCATCGACGCCGACCACCAAAAGGAGGTCGCCGGATGAAACCCGTCGGATTTCAGTTTGCACAACCCGAAACGCTTGCCGAAGCGACACGGATGCTTCGTGATCCAGGCGAAGACACGAAAATAATGGCAGGCGGACAATCACTTGGGCCGATGTTGAACCTCAGGCTTGCCAGGCCTGAGAAAATTATCAGCATTGCCGGTTTGTCCGAACTGCGCGTGGTTGACGAAGGCGCGGACTTTATCGAATTCGGCGCCGCTTTGCGCCACGCAGAATTCGAAGACGGCTCTTTGCCGGAACCCATTGACGGTATGATGCGCCATGTTGCCCGCGGTATTGCCTATCGCCCCGTGCGCAACCGTGGCACGATTGGCGGAAGCCTGTGCCACGCCGATCCCGCAGCGGATTGGATAACCGCCCTGACAGCGCTTGGCGCAACTGTCCGCATCGTGTCTGCCAAGGGCGATACGCGCGATGTCGATATGACCCGCTTCATGCACGGCGCCTATCGGACCGAGGTGAACAGCGATGAAATCGTCACATCCGTCATCGTGCCGCGATACAGTCCGTCGGCTGTCTGGGGCTATTACAAAACATGCCGAAAAGTGGGTGAATTCGCGGATGCCATAGCGGCCTGGGTTGCCGATCCGGTGAAACGGTATTCACGCGTGGTGTTCGGCGCGACGGCCGGGGCGCCGATCATATCGGTTCCTCTCAGCCAGCAGATCGCGACAACCGGAGAAGTTCCCGGCAAGGATGTCATCAAAACCGAACTTGAACGGCTTGCACCCGGTCTTGATCGGGTCAAGCAACACCTTCTCGCCGTTGCCCTTCAACGGTGCACCAAACAGGCGCTCAACCATGACTGAGACAATTTGCATAACCGTCAATGGCGAGGAACTGACAGCGACCGTTCCACCGCGCACCCAGCTTGCCGAGGTGCTGCGCGACCACCTTCACCTGACCGGCACGCATTTAGGGTGTGAACAGGGTGTATGCGGGGCTTGCACCGTCATGATGGATGGACGCCCGGTGCGGTCCTGCATCACCTTCGCCGGTCACTGCGACGGCGCCACCATCCAGACGATCGAAGGCGGTGACGATCCGCTTGGGCAAATGCTCACCGAAGCATTTTCGCGCCATCACGCTTTGCAGTGCGGGTTCTGCACCCCGGGCATGTTGGCAACATCCCGTGATATCCTGACCCGCTTCCCGAACCCGGATGAAAAGCTGGTTCGCCACGAGCTCAGCGGCAATATTTGCAGATGCACGGGGTATCAGGGCATCGTTGCAGCCATATTGGATGTCGGGTCGCAAATTGACGCGACCGCTCACCCCCGAACCGACGACGTTCGGCGTGCAGTCTTCACGCCGTTCGAACCCGACGAGGTCTCTGGCGCAGCGCCAGCGCCTGCAACTGCCGGATCTGTTGTGCAGGACAAGGACTGGACGGTCATCACCCGCAGCTTCGATCTGAACCACCCCGTCGACAAGGTTTGGGGGCTGTTTTCCGATGTGTCCCGTGTCGCGTCTTGCGTCCCCGGTGCTTCGGTTTCGGACGTGTCCGAAGATACGTTTTCCGGCACGGTCGAAGTGTCCTTCGGCCCGATCAAGGCCCGTTTCGGCGGCCAGGGCACCTATGCAAACAACCCGCAATCCCGGAACGGCCACCTGTCGGGCAGCGGTGCGGACAAGAACGGTCAATCCAAGGTCCGGGGCGAGCTTCATTATGATATTGTCGAGAAGACCGAAAACACTTCGACCGTGGATGTGAAGTTCCGTTTCAACATTCAGGGCGTCCTTGCACAGTTCAATCGACCCGAGCTTGTGACCGGTTTCGTGGATTTCCTGCTGCAAAGGTTCGTGGCAAACTGCAATTCGGTGCTTTCGGGCGGCACCGCCTCGTCTGACCACAAGATAAGTGCGTTTTCCCTTATCCTTGCAGTGATCAAATCGTGGTTCAAACGAAGCAAATCGTAAGCGCGCCACGCCCCCGGAAACCGGGGCCGGTCACGCAGCCTTAGTCGACAAACGCGCGCTCGACGACATATTCACCGGGTCGGCTGTTTGCCCCTTCGGTAAAGCCTTGTGCCTCAAGAATTTCCTTAAGGTCCAGGTTCAACCCCATGGATCCGCAAATCATGATCCGATCCGTGGCCGGGTCAAGCTTCGGCACTCCAAGATCCGCAAACAGCTTGCCGGTCTTCATAAGATCTGTGATCCGACCCATCCTTGGCGACTCTTCCCGTGTCGTTGTCGCATAGCGAACAAATTTTTCACGCGCGTCTTCACCTACAAGGGGATCCTCCATCAACCTGCGTTCAAGATCCGCACCGTATTCCAGTTCGCTGTTCAGGCGGCAGGTTTGCGTCAGGATGACATGCTCGTATTTCTCGTAGGTTTCCGGCTCACGCATCAGGCTGGCAAACGGCGCAACCCCGGTTCCGGTCGAAATCATCCAAAGGCGCTTTCCCGGCAGCAAAGCATCAAGAACCAGGGTCCCGGTCGGTTTGGTTTTGACGATAACCTGATCACCCGGTTGAATCTTCTGAAGCCGTGACGTCAGCGGTCCGTCCTGGACCTTGATCGAATAGAACTCCAGCTCTTCATCCCAGAACGGTGATGCGATCGAATAGGCGCGCAAGATGGGTTTCTGCTTGCCCGTTTCGGGGTCCGGATCATCCATCAGACCGATCATCACGAACTCGCCCGAGCGGAACCGAAAGCTGGCCGGGCGCGCGACCCGGAAGGAAAACAACCGGTCGTCCCAGTGCTTGACGCTCAATACGGTTTGCCCATCGGGCAAGGTGGCCGCTGTCGGAGCGGGGGCAGTTGCGGTCATCTGTATCTCCTGTTGAATTTCGTTCACCTAGCCGGGCTGTTTGCCGGACTTAAGCCGCAGGCCGTCATGCTCGGTTCCGTCGGGTTCACGTGACGGTCTGGGTTCAAGATGGATGGTTTCCTGCCCTTCGCTTTGCGCGACAGCCAGCTGTGTGCCATCCACCTCATAGGTCTCTCCGCCGTCGAATTCAGGCTTTGCACCAGGGTCGTATACGGGTTTGGTCGCGGTCGGGGCGGCGGGTTCTTCCCCCGTGATCAGCAATGCGGCCTTGTCCGGTTTGCCATTCCATTCTTCCGCATCTGCCGGAACATCCCCGATTTCCGTGATATTGGGCCAGATCTCGGCATATTTCGTGTTGATGGCCAACCATTCGTCCAGACCGCTTTCCGTGTCCGGCTTGATCGCGTCGGCGGGGCATTCCGGTTCGCATACCCCGCAATCAATGCACTCTTCCGGGTGGATGACCAGAAAGTTCTCCCCTTCGTAAAAACAGTCGACAGGGCAGACCGTGACACAGTCCTGATACTTACAATTGATGCAGTTTTCCGTGACGATGTAAGTCATGATTCTTTCCTTTTAGGAAGTATACTACGTAATTTCCGAAAAGAAACCCTTATCCTTTGATCGGGACGGGAACGACATCATAGCTGTGACTGATCGCACGACCCAGGACCGGGTCATTAAGCTCAAGACTGAACCGGTCCGAGTAGCGAACACCCCCGATCGCACCACAGGTTCCGCCGAACAGCAGGGTTCCCTCAACCAGGTCGTCGCCTTCGTCCCTGAGATGTCCCAGCAGCTCCTGGGGGGATAACAGCCCGGCCACGGTGCCGTCCTGATACACAACCTCTTCGCCGTTCTCTCGGATCGACGAGCGGATCTGGATCTGGTCCCAATGACCCTCAACCTCTTCCAGCGGCCAAAACTCGCTTGCCAGCGGTTTGTCACAAAGCTGCTTGGCGACCGTTATGCCCATGTGCTCATAGACACGGTCCGTATGGTCCGATGCCGCGCCGACCCAAATCCGGCCAGCATGTTTGATGAGTGTATATTCAACCTCTCCACTTGACCCGTCGCCAATAACTTCAATCGCTTGGGCCCCGGTCAAACGGGAAACACCGACGCGATAGAACATCGGCGTCTTTTCCGGTGCCTGCACCCCGATCTTGGCCAGTTCGTCAATGTGATGTTGCAATGCCGCCTTGTCGCGTCCGGTCCACCCACCAACCACGGCACGGTCGAAGGTCAGGACGACCTCTTCGCTGCCTTCCTTGCTGGTCAGTTTTGCTGAGAATTGGATTGATGGTTTCATCTTGATTTCCTGTGATTATCGGCCACGGATGACCTGTTCCAGCCCGCGCGCCACGGATAACAACCTGCGGTCCTGGCCGCGCACGCCAAACAACATCAGGCCGACCGGCAACGACCCATTGGCATGGCACGGGATCGAGATCGCTGGCAGGTCAAGGAAGTTGCCGACCGCGGTATTCCGCAGACACAACAGGTTCACAGCGTTCGAATGATCCTGATCCTGCAATTCGTCGATCGTCGGCGGCACGATCTGAACCGTCGGCAGAACCAGTGCATCGAATTGTTCCTGCTTTTCGTCGACCAACGCCTGCAGGTGTCTGCGCTCTTGCCCAACGGCGATATAGTCGGCTGCCGTCTGGGATCTGCCAGCGGCAAATCGGTCCCGAACCCAGGGATCATAAAAGTCGGCGCGTTCTTCCAGAAGGTTCTTGTGCCACGCATACGCATCCGCGCCGACCAAGCCACCCTTGCTGTTGATTTCCGGCAAACGCGACAGTTGCGGAATGTCCAACGGCGTAAGGCGCACACCCCGATGTGACAAACGCGTCAGCGCATCCTGATAGGCGCCCGCGACGATTTCGTCCATTTTTTCTGTCACATATCCGCCAAGCACACCCAACCTGATCCCACCCTCGGGGAAGGAGTCGACATCGTCGCCCTGCCCGCCGGACAGAACTGAATCAAGCACCGCGGCGCAGGACACGCTGGTGGCGAACGGTCCGATACAATCCAGCGTCTGCGAAAGCGGCACAGCCCCGCGTCTGGATACACGCGTCGATGTCGGCTTGAAGCCGATGGTTCCACAAAATGCCGCCGGAATACGGCAAGAGCCGCCGGTATCCGTTCCGATGGCTGCCGGAACCATCTTCCGGTTTACCGCCACGGCTGCCCCCGAAGACGATCCGCCGGGAACACGCGGCGTTTCGGTATCGCAGGGGTTTGCCGGTGTGCCGAAATGTGCGTTCACACCCAGGCCCGAATATGCAAACTCGGTCATGTTGTTCTTGCCGACGATTACGAAACCCGCCCGGCGCAGGTTCGTCACGATATCCGCATCGCGGTCGGCCGGGCTATTCTCGTCCAGAACCCGCGACCCGGCACGGGTAACTTCGCCTTGCACGTCAAACAGGTCTTTGATGGCAATCGGAATGCCGGCATAAGGCGGCAAAGCCACTCCGGCCTGACGCCCGCTATCGACCCAATCTGCCTGTGCCCGCGCTGCGTCCTTGTAGGTCGAAAGGAAGACCTTCGTGCCGTCCGCGCCTGCCGCATCTATCGCGGCAAACGACTCTTCTACAAGATCGCGACTACGCAATTTTCCACTGCGCAGCTTGCGCGACAAATCAGTGATATTCTGGATCAATCCGCCTGCCTCCCGTTATGGCCGGGGCTGACCGCCCCGGTCCGCAAGTCTTACTGAGGATCGTAGTAGTGCTGCTCCAGCAGCAGGCAGCCTTCCTCGGTCCGGAAAGGCCCATGGGCAACATGCGGCGGACGCACACAATAGGTGAACGGGCCGAAGCGTTCGCCACCCTCGTTGCCTTCATTGCCAACCCACATGTCGCCCTCGATCACGAAGACTTCTTCCCAGTAATCGTGTTCGAAAGGCACGGTCGTATAGGTGCCCGGCTCGAACTTCAGCAGCCGGGTCCATCCGCCCTGGCGGTTTTCCATGTCCAGATGCCCGGACAGGATCTTCTGCTTGATCCCGCTCGGATAACCAGGAGGGGTTTCCCAGCCTTCGTTCATGTCGAGTTGATAGAACTCGCGGTGTTCTTTGTTTACAGCCATTTTGGTCTCCCTATTCGGCAGGTTCTTTGTTGAATTTCGGGCTGTCCCGTCGGATCGTGTCCATGTTGTTGCGATTGGTCTTGAACTTGTCGTGCTCAAAGACGCCGTCGGGAATGTTGAAATAGCCCTGATCGAACTGCGCAGCGGCCGTTTCCTTCATTTCGATGGAATCGAACGGACACACATCCAGACACAGCTCGCAACCGATGCAATTATCCGTGTGCACATCAATCTTGCCTTCGGGGTTTTGCGACAAAGCCTCGTAGAAACAGACCTGAACACAGATATTGCAGGTCGGGTTCTTGCAGGTTTCATCGTTTACGATGGCATGCACCCGGTTTTTCGAAAACTGTTCGGAATAGTCCTTGACCGAGCCTTTGGACGCGATCCCGATCATTTCATCGACCGAATTATATCCGTGCTCGTCCATGAAGGTTTCCACGCCTTCGATCATTTTCGGAAGCCATTTGATACCCTTGACCATCAGGATCGAGCCGACCTGCACGATGCTCGACCCGGCCATGATAAACTCGATGATGTCTCTATGATCAAAGATCCCGTTCGAGCCGGTGATCGGCATCCCAAGTTCTTCGTGAATTTTATGAACCCACCGAAGCGACAGCGGCTTGACCCACGTTCCGCCGATCCCGGCCGGGCCACCGATGCGGGGCTGGCCGGTTTCGATGTCCACGACAAACCCGGTGTGGCGGTTGATCGCGGTGACAGCAGCGGCACCTGCGTCTTTGACGGCTGCCGCGATTTCAAGTGGCTTGGACTGGTCCGGCGTCAATTTGACCACAACAGGGATATCGACGGATTCACACACTTGCCGTGTCACTTCAAAGGCAACTTCCGGTTCCTGACCGATCATGGACCCGCCATGAACGCCAGGCATCATCGCGGGGTGCGGACAGCCGAAATTCAACTCCACCATCGGCAAACCGCAATCTTCTATGGTCCGACAAATGTCTTTCCAGCCGTTGACGTCCTTTGCGCCCGCGCTGCCAATCAGATGGGCGCCCCGCTCTGCGGCGTATTTCTGCGTTTCAATCAGATCGGGCACCCAATCCTTGTAATACGTGCTTGAATACCCAGACCGGCTGTAGAACACGAAATCCCGCGCGGCCTTGCCCCGGATGATATCGCCCTTGGAATTCATGACGCAGTATTTCGAGTTCTGCGTCAGACGCGCCATGTCTTCGATATCGGTAAGGGTTTTGATGATTGCGCCAGAGGCACCATAGTCGAAACACTGCTTCATCAGGTCCGGGCTGTTGGTCGTCTCGAGCGATGCGATGACCACCGGGTTTTTGAACTTCACTCCACAGAAGTCCAAGCTCATGTCGGCCATATTATGTCTCCTTGGTCATATCTCTTGCCTGGGACGATCACCCAACACGCAGGACGCACCGGCTGAGCAGTTTCTCTTTGACAACAAACTATAGGGAGTATACGTCCTAATATCAATCCCTCATTTTCCCCGTGGAGAATCCAATGAAACCAAGCCCGAAAAGCGCCCCTGCCCTTGCAAGTTTCAATTGGGAGGATCCATTCCTGATCGAGGGTGATTTCGCCGAAGACGAAAGAATGATTCGAGATGCCGCCCGCGCCTACGCGCAGGAGAAACTGCAACCCCGCGTCACGGAGGCCTTCGCCCGGGAAGAAACCGACCCCGCGATCTTTGCCGAGATGGGTCAGATGGGCCTACTGGGCACCACCATTCCCGAGGAGTATGGCGGGCTGGGCGCGGGCTATGTGACCTATGGGCTGGTCGCGCGCGAGGTCGAGCGGGTCGACAGCGGCTATCGCTCGATGATGTCGGTGCAGTCGTCCCTGGTGATGTATCCGATCTATGCCTATGGCACCGACGCGCAGCGCAAGAAATACCTGCCCAAGCTGGCGGCAGGCGAATGGATCGGCTGTTTCGGGCTGACCGAGCCTGATGCGGGATCGGACCCCGGCAGCATGAAGACCACGGCCAAGAAAGTGGATGGCGGCTATGTGCTGAACGGGACCAAGATGTGGATCTCGAACGCGCCGATTGCCGATGTCTTCGTGGTCTGGGCCAAATCGGATGCCCATGGCGGCAAGATCAAGGGTTTCGTGCTTGAGAAGGGCGCCAAGGGGCTGTCCGCGCCGAAGATCGAGGGCAAGCAATCCCTGCGCGCCTCGATCACCGGCGAGATCGTGATGGACAATGTCGAGGTATCGGAAGACGCGCTTCTGCCGAATGTCGAAGGGCTGAAAGGCCCGTTCGGCTGCCTGAACCGCGCGCGTTACGGCATTGCCTGGGGCGCGATGGGGGCGGCCGAGGCCTGCTGGCACGCCGCGCGCCAATACGGGCTGGATCGCAGGCAGTTCGGCAAGCCGCTGGCGCAGATGCAACTGTTCCAGCTGAAGCTGGCCAACATGCAGACCGAGATCACCCTGGGCCTGCAGGCCGCACTGCGCGTCGGCCGCCTGATGGACGACGCCCGCGCCGCGCCCGAAATGGTGAGCCTGATCAAGCGCAACAATTGCGGCAAGGCGCTGGAGATCGCCCGCCACGCCCGCGACATGCACGGCGGCAACGGGATCAGCCAGGAGTTCCACGTGATCCGCCACATGGTCAACCTTGAAACGGTGAACACATATGAAGGCACCCACGACGTGCACGCCCTGATCCTGGGACGCGCCCAAACCGGGTTGCAGGCGTTCTTCTGAGGGTGAAGCATGGACAGAGCAGACATCGTTGATCACGCCTTTCGAAAATGCCTGCAAACCGGAAGCTTTCCGGCAGGGCAGCCACCGCAGGGCCCGCTTTCCGAAGAAGATGCCGTAGCGATTTTCCGGGCTCAGTGCCTTTCGCGAAACCTCGACAGGCGTTCGCGAAAGATGCAGGCCGAGGGACAGGGGTTTTATACCATCGGGTCTTCAGGGCACGAGGGAATGGCAGCCGTGGCACAGGCCCTGCGCCC
This sequence comes from Alphaproteobacteria bacterium, assembly GCA_030424645.1. Taxonomy (GTDB): domain Bacteria; phylum Pseudomonadota; class Alphaproteobacteria; order Rhodobacterales; family Rhodobacteraceae; genus Aliiroseovarius. The sequence continues at coordinate 12,027 of JAUHWP010000007.1, read as the reverse complement.
GACCGACATGGCATTTCTGCATTATCGGGATGGGGCGTTCCAAACCATGCGGTCAGGCCAGGTTCCCGGCACCACGCCGACATGGGATATGCTGCTGAGCTTCGCGACCTCCATCGAGGATCCGATCTCGGGCGGGCGGCACAAGGTGCTTGGCGCGCGCGCGCTGAACATTCCGCCGCAGACCTCGACAATCGCCAGTCACCTTCCCAAGGCTGTGGGCGCGGCCTATTCCGTGGGCCTGGCAAAGCGCCACCGGATAGAAGGCCGGGTCCTGCCATCCGATGCGCTTGTCATGTGCTCCTTCGGGGATGCGTCCGCCAACCATTCGACGGCTCAGGGTGCGATCAACACTGCGTGCTGGACATCCGTGCAATCCGTCCCGCTGCCGCTTCTTTTCGTATGCGAGGATAATGGTATAGGCATCTCCACTCCGACGCCCGCAGGCTGGATCGGGAACAGCTTTTCAACCCGGCCGGGGCTGAAGTATTTCTGCGCCGACGGGCTCGACATCTACGACACGTACCGCGTCACGCAGGAAGCGGCCGAATATGTCCGCACACGCCGCAAGCCGGCCTTCCTGCACCTGCGCCTTGTTCGGCTTTACGGTCATGCCGGATCGGACCTTCAGCAAGCCTATCTTAAAAAAGAGGTCTTCGAGGCCTGGGAGGCCGACGACCCGTTGCTTCATTCCGCGCGGCTGTTGATCGACGCGGACATCCTGACGGCGAACGAGGTGCTGGATATCTATCAGGAGACCGAAGACCGCTGCACCCGCGTCGCAGCCGAGGCCGTCACCCGACCGCGTTTGCAGACGGCTGGGCAGGTCATGGCCTCGATCATCCCGCCAAAACGCGTGCTCACACCGACGAACGGCCCGGATAACCGAAATCGCGCCGCGGCCTTCGGCGCGGAAGCCAGGCAGCAGACATCGTCGCAGCCCATGGCCAGGCTCTTGAACTGGGCGCTGACCGATCTGATGATCGAACATCCCGAAATCGTCATCATGGGCGAAGACGTGGGCCGCAAGGGTGGGGTGTATGGCGTCACGCAAAAGCTGATTGATCGACATGGTCCCGACCGTGTGATCGACACCCTGCTGGACGAACAATCCATCCTTGGGCTGGCGATTGGGCTGGCGCATAACGGCTTTGTTCCCATCCCGGAAATCCAGTTCCTGGCCTATCTGCACAATGCAGAAGACCAGATCCGGGGCGAGGCCGCGACGCTGTCATTCTTTTCGAACGGCCAGTTCACCAACCCTATGGTGTTGCGGATCGCCGGGCTTGGCTATCAGAAGGGGTTTGGCGGACATTTCCACAACGACAACTCACTTGCCGTTCTGCGCGACATTCCGGGCGTTGTCATTGCCTGCCCGTCGCGGGGCGACGAGGCCGCGATGATGCTGCGCGAATGTGTCCGGCTGGCACGCGAAGAACAGCGGGTCGTCGTGATGATCGAACCGATTGCGCTTTATCACACCCGCGATCTGATGGCGGAGAAGGACGACGGCTGGCTGTCGCAATATCCCTCGCCAGACCTGCAGATTCCATTGGGCCAGGTCGGGGTCGAAGGCGACGGCCCGCTTGCAATCGTGACCTATGGCAACGGGCGGTTCCTTTCCAATCAGGCCGCAACCGATCTGCAGCATGACGGGATCGAGGCCCGCATTATCGACCTGCGCTGGCTTGCGCCGCTTCCGAAAGACGGCCTGCTGAAAGCCTTGGACGGTGTCCGAAAGGTGCTGATCGTGGACGAGTGCCGGGGCACCGGCGGCCAATCCGAGGCGCTCATGGCGCTGCTCTACGAAGAAACCGAACTGCCGCACGCCCGTCTTGCCGCCGAGGACAGCTTTATCCCGACCGGCCCGGCCTATGCGTCAACCATGCCGTCACGCGCCAGCATTGCTGCTGCGGCCAGAAAGCTCTGGAACTCGAAATGAAGAAAACCGCCATTGTCGTCGCGCCGGGTCGCGGAACCTACAACCGAACCGAGCTAGGATACTTGAAAACCCACCACGCGGCGCGATCCGGCTTGTTGGCGACATTCGACCGCTTTCGGCAGGATCGGAAGCAGACGCCTGTTTCGGACCTCGACGGCGCCGCCCGGTTCTCCGGCGCCAAACATACCGCTGGCGACAATGCCTCGCCGCTGATCTATGCCTGCGGCTATGCCGATTTCCTGTCAATCGACCGCACGCAGATCGACATTGTCGCCGTGACCGGCAATTCGATGGGCTGGTATACCGCGCTTGCCTGCGCCGGTGCCGTTTCGCCAATCGGCGGTTTTGAGATCGTCAACACGATGGGCAGGTTGATGCAGAAAAGCCTGATTGGCGGCCAGCTTGTTTATCCCTTTGTGGACGAAAACTGGTTTCCGGCGCCAGGTGTCCGCGAAACGATCCTGCAAAAGGTTGCCGAGATCGACACCCGCGTTGATCACGACCTGAGCGTTTCGATCAACCTGGGTGGTCTGCTGGTTCTGGCAGGCAATGAAAACGGACTTGCCGCTTTCGAGGCAGCCATGCCCAGAGTGCAGGACCGCTTTCCGATGCGCCTTCCAAACCACGCGGCCTTTCATTCTCGTTTGCAGGCACCGGTGGCCGAAAAGGGCCGGTCAGTGTTGGATGCCGGTCTGTTCCGGCAACCGGATATCCCACTTGTCGATGGGCGTGGCTATGTCTGGTATCCGAAATCAAACCCGTTGTCTTCGCTATACGATTACACCTTGGGCCATCAGGTTGTTGAGACCTATGATTTCACCAAAGCGATCCAGACCGCTGCCCGCGAATTCATGCCCGACCTCGTCATTGTTCTGGGCCCCGGAACAACGCTCGGGGGTGCGACGGCCCAAAGCCTGTTGCTGGGCGGGTGGCGCGGCCTAGTTTCAAAGCCGGACTTCAGGGAACGGCAAAAAACATCGCCCGTTCTGATCTCCATGGGCGATGCCGATCAACGGACGCAAATCTGAAACAGGCCGTTGGTTCAGGCAGGATGGCTAAGTCCGTTCCGTGCCTGTTGGGCGGGTGGCCGACGGTGCCTTTCCGCTCCGTGGCTCCCCCAACAGCGGTTTGCTGTGTTCGATCACGAAATCGACGAACAGGCGGATTTTCGGGTCTTGCAGCTTCTTGTGCGGATACAGGCAGCCGAAAATGGTCGGGACCGGCGGTGTTTCCGGCAGCACCTCGACCAGACTGCCATCCTGCAAGTGGTCGGCCACGTCGAAGCGGGGTTTGTTCACGATGCCACGCCCATCCAGCGCCCAGGCGGTCAGAACGTCACCGTCATCGGCGTCATACTTGCCCGCGACCTCCAGCTTGCGCGTGCCGCTTTCGGTTTGCAGCACCCAGAAATACTCGGGCGAGCGTGGATATCTGAGCAGCAGACAATTGAACCGGCCCGTAAGCAGATCATCGGGCGTCCGTGGCATTCCGTTCTGCGCCAGATATGACGGCGCGGCACACAGAACCCGGTCGCAATCGCGGATCTTGCGCAGCTTCAGGTTCGAATCGCTGGGCGTGCCAATGAAAAAGGCGATGTCCAACCCGTCCGCCATGATGTCCACCTTGCGATCGGACAGGCGCATCTGCACGCGTGTATCGGGAAATGTCTCGACAAAACGGGGCACCAGTGGCGCAATGATCCGACGCCCCGCGCCCAGTGGTGCGGTCACGCGGATCGTCCCGCGCGGCGCGTGCGAGAAATTGGCGACCTTCGATTCCGCGATATCCACCGTTTCCAGAACCGCCTTGGCCTCGTGGTAAAACAGCTTGCCCACCTCGGTCGGGGACAGGGACCGCGTGGTGCGATTGAACAGCCGCACGCCAAGATGTTTTTCCAATTCCTTGATGCGCTTACTGGCCACCGCCGGGGTCAGGCGCAGGTCGCGCCCGCCCGACGTGATACTGCCCAGATCAACCACGCGCACGAACACGCGCAGGCTTTCGATATAAGACATGAAAGGGCCTTCGCTGGGTGTGGGTTCACGATCAGAGTGCCACGCCCCACCCTCATTATCAACGATCTGTTGAAAGTCTTTACCGACTGCGCGTCTATTTGATGGCATTAACCCGCGCTATGCTTGACGGGAACTGGTCCCCCACAGCCCGCTTTTTCAGGAGCATCCATGACATATCGCAGCCATATCCACTTTCTTCTGAACGGACAGCCCGTCACCGTTGCGGATGTCGCGGCAGATCAGACGCTTCTGGACTTCCTGCGCCTCAATCGTCGTCTGACCGGCACCAAGGAAGGTTGCGCAGAAGGCGATTGCGGGGCCTGCACCGTGTTGGTGGGGCGGTTGGCCGATGACGGTCTGACCTATGAACCGGTGAATGCCTGCATCCGTTTCCTTGCGTCGCTTGATGGGTGCCATGTCGTCACGATCGAACATGTGTCCGGCCCCGATGGCCGGCTGCACCCGGTGCAACAGGCGATGGTCGATCACCATGGCAGCCAGTGCGGCTTCTGCACGCCCGGCTTCGTCATGTCGCTTTATGCGCTGTGGATGGAAACGCCTGAACCGACGGAAACGCAGGTCGAAACCGCGCTGCAAGGCAACCTGTGCCGCTGCACGGGGTATGCGCCGATCATCCGCGCCGCGGTTGCGGTCAGCCGCTATGGCACCCCGTCCGCCGACCATCTGAACACCGAACGCGAGGCGGTCATCGCCCAACTGCGTGATTTGCAGGACGGCCAGCGCGTGGTCACCGGCCCCGCCGATAACCAGGCCATTTTGCCCGCCGATGTGGATGATCTGGCCGAGGTTCTGGCGGACCACCCCAAGGCAACCATTGTCGCCGGTGCCACCGATGTCGGCCTATGGGTTACGAAATTCCTGCGCCCCATCGGCCCCGCCGTGTTCATCGGTCATCTGACCGGGATGAAAACCGTACGCCGGGATGGGGATGCGCTGATCATCGGGGCAACCGCCACCTATACCGAGTGTCAGGACGCCATCGCCGAGATTTTCCCGCATCTGACCCCCTATTGGGACCGGATCGCTGGTTGGCAGGTGCGCAATATGGGCACCGTTGGCGGCAACATCGCCAACGGCTCGCCCATTGGCGACACACCGCCCGTGCTGATCGCGCTGGGGGCCGAGGTCACGCTGCGCCATGGCTCCGACCGCCGCACCATGGCGTTGCAGGATTTCTTCATCGACTATGGCAAGCAGGACCGCAAACCCGGCGAATTTGTCGAAAGCATCCGCGTCCCCTGCCCCGCGCCGGGTCAGCGCGATGCGGCCTACAAGATTTCCAAGCGGCGGGACGAGGATATCTCGTCGGTCGCGGTCGGGATCAGCGTCACGCTGACCGACAATGTGATCACCGGCGCGCGCATCGCCTTTGGCGGCATGGCGGCCACGCCCAAACGCGCTGCCGCTGCCGAAGCCGCCCTGTTGGGTCAGGCGTGGGGCGAAGCGGCGTTTGACGCCGCTGCCGCCGCCCTGCCGCAGGACTTCCAACCCCTAACCGATTGGCGCGCATCGTCCGAGTATCGCATGCTGTCGGCCCAGAACCTTCTGCGCCGGTTCTTTCTGGACCATGACGATGCCGCCCGTGCCCCCGTTCAACTGGCCACCGCGTAAGGAGCTGACGATATGAAAGACAATGTATCCATCCGTGGCGCCGCCCATACCGACCGCATCCATGACAGTGCCACCAAACATGTCACAGGCGCGGCCGACTATACCGACGATATCGTCGAACCCGTGGGCACCCTGCACGCCTATCTGGGCGTGTCGGACGTGGCCCATGCCACGATCCGCAGCCTCGACCTTGACGCCGTGCGCGCCGCCCCCGGTGTTGTCGGTGTGCTGACCGCCGCCGATATTCCGGGGCATAACGACATCAGCCCCACCGGCCAGAATGACGAGCCGGTGTTTCCCACCGACAAGATCCAGTTCCACGGCCAACCCCTGTTTGCCGTCATTGCCGAAACCCGCGACGCTGCGCGCCGGGCCGCTGAACTGGTCAAGGTCGACTGCGAGGTGCTGCCCCACGCGCTGGACCCGATTGCCGCGCAGGATGCGGGCTATCCCCATGTCACCGCGCCCCTGAAGCTGGAGCGCGGCGCGGTGGACCCGGCCTTCGCCAAAGCCACCAACCGCATCAAGGGCCGGATGGAAGTGGGCGGACAGGACCACATGTATCTGGAAGGCCATATCGCCTTCGCCATCCCCGGCGAGGATGACGACGTGGTCGTCCATTGTTCCACCCAGCACCCGAGCGAGGCACAGCATATGGTCGCCCATGTGCTTGGCGTGCCCTCGAACGCGGTCACGGTGAACGTGCGCCGGATGGGCGGCGGGTTTGGCGGCAAGGAAAGCCAGATGAACCTGTTCTGTGTGGTCGCCGCAATGGCCGCCAAGAAATGGGGCCGTGCGGTGAAGATCCGCCCCGACCGCGATCAGGATATGACCGCCACCGGCAAGCGGCATGATTTCGTGATCGACTATGATGTGGCGTTTGATGACGCGGGCCGGATCGAGGCTGTGGACGGCACCTTTGCCGCGCGCTGTGGCTATACGTCGGACCTGTCCGGCCCGGTCACGGACCGCGCCCTGTTTCATGCCGACAACGCCTATTTTTACCCGAATGTGCGGCTGGTCAGCCATCCGATGAAGACCAACACGGTCTCGAACACCGCGTTTCGCGGCTTTGGCGGCCCGCAAGGGGTGATCGCCGCCGAACGCATCATCGAAGAAATCGCCTTCGCCACCGGGCAAGACCCGCTGGATGTGCGCAAGGCCAATTTCTATGGCGGCAAGGGTCGCGACCTGACCCCCTATCATCAGGCGGTCGAGGATAACATACTGGACCGTCTGGTGGGCGAGTTGGAGGACAGCGCCGACTACCGCGCGCGGCGCAAGGCGATCCTCGACTTCAACGCCACCTCGCGCGTTCTGAAGAAGGGCATCGCGCTGACGCCGGTCAAGTTCGGCATCTCGTTCACCGCGACATGGTATAATCAGGCGGGCGCGCTGGTGCATGTCTATAACGACGGCTCGATCCACCTGAACCATGGCGGCACCGAAATGGGGCAGGGGCTCAACACCAAGGTCGCGCAGGTCGTGGCCGAGGCGTTTCAGGTCGACATCAGCCGGATCAAGATCACCAAGACGACGACCGAGAAAGTGCCGAACACATCCGCCACCGCCGCGTCGTCGGGCACCGACCTGAACGGCATGGCTGCGCTGAATGCGGTTGAACAGATCAAGGCGCGGCTGGTCGACTTTGCCGCCGAGAAATGGAACGTCGCCCCCGACGCCGTGCAATTCGAACCCAATCAGGTGCACATCGGGGACGAGGTTTTGACCTTCGACGCCTTTATCAAACAGGCCTATATGGCGCGGGTTCAGCTTTCCGCCGCGGGCTTCTACAAAACGCCGAAAATTCACTGGGACCGTGCATCGGGCAAGGGGCGGCCCTTCTATTACTACGCCTATGGCGCGGCCTGTTCCGAGGTCACGATCGACACGCTGACCGGCGAATACCGGGTGGACCGCACCGACATCCTGCATGATGTGGGCCGGTCGCTGAACCCGGTGCTGGACAAGGGCCAGGTCGAAGGCGCGTTCATTCAGGGCATGGGCTGGCTGACCACGGAAGAGCTGTGGTGGGACGATGCAGGCCGTTTGCGCACCCACGCGCCGTCGACCTACAAGATCCCGCTGGCCTCTGACCGGCCGCGCGAATTCAACGTGAAGCTGGCCGACTGGTCGGAAAATCGCGAGTTGACGATCAAGCGGTCGAAAGCGGTGGGTGAGCCGCCCTTCATGCTGGGCATTTCTGTGTTCGAAGCACTGTCGATGGCCGTCGCCTCGGTCGCCGATTATCGCAACTGCCCACGTCTGGATGCCCCTGCCACGCCCGAACGTGTGCTGATGGCCGTCGAACGCCTGAAAGCGGCGGGCTGACCCATGGCCCACCCCGTGCGCACCCTGTCCGACTTTCTGTCCCTGAACGGGCCGGTCATTCGCGTGACCCTGACCCGCGTGCGCGGCTCGTCCCCGCGCAACGAAGGGACCGAGATGTTCGTGACGCGGGATCACCTGTGGGGCACCATCGGCGGCGGGCAGTTGGAATTCATCGCCATCGACCGCGCCCGCGATATGCTGAACGGTAGCGTTCTGAACCTTGACCTGGACGTGCCGCTTGGCCCCGAAATCGGCCAGTGTTGCGGGGGACGGGTTGAGCTGTCGCTGGCGCGGATGCGCCGGGCCGACAAGCGTGACGCGCTGGTGCGGGCGCGAGATCAGGCGGCGGATTTACCGCATGTCTATGTCATGGGCGCGGGTCACGTGGGCCGGGCGCTGGCCGATTTGTTCCAGCATATGCCGGTTCGCTGCATCCTGATCGACAGCCGCGAGGCGGAACTGGCCCAGTGCTGCGCTGATGTGGAAACACGCCTCAGCGTGATTCCCGAAGTGGACATCACCAACGCGCCTGCCGGCAGCGCCTTTGTCGTGCTGACGCATGACCACGCGCTGGATTTCCTGCTGACGCTTGCCGCGCTGGAAAAGGGCGATGCGGCCTATGTCGGCATGATCGGGTCCGCCACCAAACGCGCCAAGTTTCGCAACTGGGTCCGGCAGCATGGCGACGATCACAGCACCGAACACTTGATTTGCCCCATCGGGGCAAGCGGCAGCCGCGACAAGCGGCCCAGCGTCATCGCGGCCTTCGTGGCGGCGGAAGTGATCGCTGATTTGACCTCTGAAACTGCCGCAAACCCCCAGCAATGGGATATGGGAGCGCCCATCACGGGCAATCAATCAGACCGAAAGGACAGCACCGCCCGTCAGGCGCGTGACTGACCACAGGTCACAGAGGAGGAGACCGTCATGGACGGGACAACGTATAACTACAAGCTTTTTGCGCGCAATGACTTCAGCGCGTTCTGGGCGCTGTTCACCGACAACCTGATCAACCTGATCGTGCTGGCAGGGGTTTGCCAGTTCGTGTTCAACATGCCTGCCGAAATCGTGTTCGGCCGCATCCTGCCCGGCGCCGCCGTGGCGATCATGGCCGGTGTGGCGGTCTATACCTGGCTGGCCAAACGCGCCGCCGCACGGCACGGGCGGGACGTGACTGCCCTGCCCTATGGCATCTCGACCCCCGTGATGTTCGTCTATCTGTTCGGCGTGATTGGCCCAATCTACTGGTCCACCAATGACGCAACCCTTGCGTGGCAGGTGGGCATCGGCGCGGGCTTCATGGGCGGCATCGTCGCAGGCCTTGGCGCCATCGTTGGCCCGTGGCTGAAACGCGTGACACCCCGCGCGGGCATGTTGGGCACTTTGTGCGGCATCGCGCTGGTGTTCATCGGCACCGTGCCGCTGGCCACCGTGTTCGAAGACCCGTTCATCGGCTTTGCCTCGATGATCATCATCCTGTGGGGCCTGGTCGGGCGCTTCCGCCTGCCCTTCAACATCCCCGCCGGTCTTCTGGCGTTGATCGTCGGCACCGTCGTGGCTCTGGCCATGGGCAAGGCTTCGGTCAGTTTCGACGGCGTGGGCTTCTATCCCCCCGTTCCTTATATCGGCGACCTGATCGCAGGCATCCAGCACCTGTTTGCCAATCCCGAGCTGTTTCTGGTTCTGGTGCCGGTGCAGATCTACAACTTCATCGAAACCATGAACAACGTCGAAAGCGCCGAGGCGGCAGGCGACCACTACCCGGTCGCGACCTGTCAGGTGACGGATGGCGTCGGCACGATGATCGGCGCGGTCTTTGGCTCGCCCTTCCCCACCACCGCCTATATCGGCCACCCGGCTTACAAGCGGATGGGGGCGCATTCGGGCTATATCATCGCGGTCGGTCTGGTCATTCCCTTCGCGGCGTTCTTCGGGCTGCTTGCCTTCCTGAACAACCTGATCCCCGTGGCCGCCGCCGCACCGGTTCTGGTTTTCGTGGCGCTGAGCCTGATCACCAACACGGCGCATTCCGTGAAAACCGAGCATATGGCTGCCGTGACCATCGCGATGATGCCGCATGTGTCGTCCTTCCTTGTCACCAAGTGGGGATCGCTGATGGGCGCGCTTGGCGCCACCGGGGTCGAAGGCCTGCCGCAACTGGGGGACGAGGCGCTGACCGCCGCGCTCTTGCAACAAGGCGCGCATTTCGAAGGCCATCTGGCCCTCAGCCAGGGGGCCATTCTGACCGGCCTGATCTGGGGCGCCATCGTGGCCAGCGTGATTGACGGACGGTTCCGCAACGCCGGTGGCTTTGCGCTCGCTGCCTTCGGCATGTCGCTGGTCGGCATCATCCACTCGGCCAGCCTGCACTGGCCCAGCTTCAGCGGCGTCAGCATGGGCTACCTAATCGCGGCAGCTTTCCTGTTCATCTATCCGCAGTTCCACAAGGAAGGCGACCTGGTGAACGAAAACCTGCCGACGGATGACCCGCACCCAACGCCGGGCGAATAGATCCTCCCTTTCGCCCAAACTCAGCACAGGGCGCCTTGCGTCCTGTGCCTTTTTACGAACGGACACATCAATGACTTCGCCGCAAACCCTTCTGCGTGGCCGCACGCTCAGCTTCACCGCCGAACCACTTGGCCCTGACGACACCCATGCCTATGAGTATCACGAGGATGGCGCGATCCTGATCGCGGACGGGCTGATCATCGCGTCGGGCGACCATGCCACGGTCAGCGCCCAGGCCATAGAGGCGCAGGTCATCGACCACCGCCCCCACCTGCTGATGGCCGGGTTCATCGACACCCATATCCATTTCCCGCAGGTGCAGGTGATTGCATCCTGGGGGGCACAGCTTCTGGACTGGTTGAACACCTATACCTTCCCCGCGGAAACCGAGTTTGCCGATCCCGATCACAGTGCGGCGATGGCAGGCAGGTTCTATGACCAGATCACCGCGCATGGCACCACCACGGCGGTGGCCTATTGTTCGGTCCACAAGACCTCGGCCGATGCGTTCTTTACCGAAGCCGCCCGCCGCAACATGTGCATGATCGGCGGTAAGGTGATGATGGACCGCAACGCCCCCGATGGGCTGCGCGATACGCCGCAATCCTCATATGACGACACCAAGGCGCTGATTGACACGTGGCATGGCAAGGGGCGCGGGCTGTATGCGATCACCCCCCGTTTCGCCATCACCTCGACCCCCGCGCAGATGGAAATGGCGCAGGCATTGGTGCAGGAACATCCCGAGTGCTACGTCCAGACCCACCTGTCCGAAAACCATGACGAGATCGCCTATACCGCCGAGCTTTACCCCGAAGCGCGCGATTATCTGGATGTCTATCAATCCTACGGCCTGCTTGGCCCGAAGATGCTGCTGGGCCATTCGATCCACCTGAAACCGCGCGAGATCGACGCGCTGGTCGAGACCGGCGCCCATCCGGTGTTCTGCCCGACCTCGAACCTGTTTCTGGGCAGCGGGTTGTTTGACGACGCTGGTCTGCGGGCGCGCGGCATCACCAACGCGATTGCCACCGATGTGGGCGCAGGCACCAGTTACTCCATGCTGCAAACCCTGAACGAAGGCTACAAGATCCTGCAATTGCAGGGCCAGTCGCTGCATCCGCTCCGCGCTTTCCACTGGATCACCCGTGGTAACGCCGTTGCACTGGGTCTTCAGGACAGGATCGGCACGCTGGCTCCCGGCACGGATGCCGACGTCGTGGTCCTGAATGCCGCCGCCACCGACGCCATGGCCCTGCGAATGGCCCGCGCCACCACCCTGTCGGAAGAGCTGTTCGTGCTGATGATGATGGGCGACGATCGCGCGGTCGAACAGGTCTATGTGGCGGGCGCGGCGACCGGTTCTGCCTAAGTCAACCGCCGATCCGGGGGCACCTCATTGCGGGATCAGGGCGCATGACCGGGCCAGACCGTGGCGCTCCAGAATATCACCAATCACCCCCGTGCGGGCCAGATCACGGATGAAATGACCAAGGGCCGCCGCGGCGTCGGGCCGCCCTCGCACGATCCCCATCGCCTGACGGATTTCCATAAACGGCGGCGACAGCACCCGCGCACCGGGACGCAGGGTTGCTTCGG
>JAUHWP010000111.1 GCA_030424645.1 Alphaproteobacteria bacterium | reverse complement strand
GAAGTCGCTGGGCAAGCTGGGCAAGGAAATCGGTGGGCTGCGCGGGCGTCTGAAGAACCCGAAATTCGCCGAGAACGCCCCCCCTGAGGTGGTGGAAGAGGCGCAGGAAAATCTTGCCGCCCGCGAAGAGGAAGAGGCGACACTGACTGCGGCGCTGGCCCGGCTGCGCGAGATCTGACGGGCGCGCGCGGTGTGGTGGCTCACGGTGTGAGCCTGAGGGGCGTTGCCCCTCTGCGCTGCGCGCATTCACCCTAGGATATTTTCAGCCAGAAGAAACGGCGGGGTGCGGGGCAGCAGATCCGTCTTGCCCAGGCCCCCGCGGCCTGCTCTAACAGCATCATGACCAAGACATATGCCCGCCTGACCCCGCTTGCCGACAGCCTGCCTGCCACAGTGCCTTTCGTGGGTCCCGAAACGCAGGAACGCGCCCGTGGTCGTACGTTTGCCGCACGGTTGGGGGCGAACGAGAACACTTTCGGCCCGTCACCCAAAGCCATCGCCGCCATGGCGCAGGCTGCACAGGATGTGTGGATGTATGGCGACCCGGAAAACTTCGATCTGCGCACGGCCTTGGCCGGGCATCACCGGATTGACCCGGATAATATCATGGTGGGCGAAGGGATCGACGGGTTGCTGGGCTATCTGGTGCGCCTGACGGTGGGTCCCGGCGATGTGGTCGTGACCTCGCATGGGGCCTATCCCACCTTCAACTATCACGTGGCGGGTTTTGGCGGGCGGATCGAGGCGGTGCCTTACAGGGACGATCACGAAGACCCCGAGGCGCTGATCGCCAAGGCGGCTGAAACCGGCGCGAAGCTGATCTATCTTGCCAATCCCGATAACCCGATGGGCACATGGCATGACGCGGCCACGATCCTGCGGATGATCGACGGCGTGCCCGAGGGGTGCCTTCTGGTGCTGGACGAGGCTTATGTCGAATTTGCGCCCGTGGGAACCGCGCCCGATCTTGCCCCCGATGATCCGCGCGTGATCCGCCTGCGCACGTTTTCAAAGGCTTACGGAATGGCGGGGGCGCGCGTGGGCTATGCGATTGGCGCGCGGGACCTGATCAACGCGTTTCACAAGATTCGCAACCATTTCGGCATGTGTCGGATCAGCCAGGCGGGCGCGCTGGCCGCGTTGCAGGACCGCGATCACCTGCGCACGACCCTGGTCAACGTGGCGACCGCCAGAAATCGCATTGGCGAGATTGCGCGGGAACACGGGTTGGCCACCCTGCCCTCGGCCACGAATTTCGTGGCTGTCGATTGCGGTCGCGACAGCGCCTTTGCGCGCGCTGTTCTGGAGGCGCTGATCCAGCAGGACGTCTTTGTCAGGATGCCCTTCGCAGAACCGCAGAACCGCTGCATTCGCGTATCGGCAGGGCGACCGGAAGAGCTGGATGTTTTCGCATTGGCCCTGCCCGGCGCACTTGCCAAGGCGCGTTAGGCTTCGGAAATCACCTGCGCAGCAGCATCCAGCGCGCCTGCGCCGTGCGGAACACCCAGCGCGATCAGACCCGACTGGATCGACGACAGCGCCCCCATCACCATGGGCGCATTCAGGTGCCCCATGTGACCCAGCCGGAAGAACCCGTCCGCCTTCGGGTCGTCTGCGGATTGCATACCCAACCCGATCCCCAGGGTGACGCCGGTCTTGTCCTCGGTCCAGCGCCGCAGCGCCGTGCCATGCGGGGCGCCGATCCGAAGGGCCGTGACGGCACAGGAGCGGTGCGCCGGGTCTGATACGTTCAGGGTCAACGGACCACCTTCCGACCAGCACTCGAAGGCGGCCCAGATCGCGCGGGCCAGATGGGCGTGGCGCGACCAGACCGCCTCGATCCCGCCTTCTTCGGCGATCATGTTCAAGGCCTCGCGCAGCCCGTAAAGATGATGCGTGGGGGCTGTGCCGCCGAAATACTGATAGAACAGCTCGGGATTGGCACGGTCCGTCCAATCCCAATAGCGGGTGACGCGGGCCATGTCGGCGCGGACCCGTGCCGCCTTGTCGCTGAAGAATACGAAGGCCAGCCCCGGTGGCACCATCAAGCCCTTTTGTGAGGCCGCCACCGCGATATCGACCCCCCAGCGGTCCATCTCGAACCGGTCGCAGCCCATGGAGGCGATGCAATCGACCATCAGAAGCGCCGGATGCCCCGCCGCATCCATCGCCGCACGCACCGCTGCCACATCGTTCCGGATCGAGGTCGAAGTATCCACATGGGTCAACAGAACGGCCCGCAACCGCTGGTCGGTATCGGCGCGCAAGGCGGCTTCGACCCGATCCGGGTCAACGGGTGCGCGCAATCCGAATTCCTCGATCCGGACCTGTGCGCCCACGGCTTCGGCCATCTCGCTCCAGCCATGTCCGAACCGGCCGGTGCAAAGCGACAGAACCGCATCACCGGGGGCCAGCACGTTCGACAAGGCAGCCTCCCACGCGCCATGCCCGTTGGCGATATAGATCGCCACGTTCTGCCGGGTGCGCGCAATGGCCCTGAGATCGTCGATCAGGTCGGGCATCATCGCGACCAGTTCGCCTTCATAGATGTTCGGGCCGGGGCGGTGCATCGCGCGCAGCACACGATCAGGCATCACCGATGGCCCCGGAATGGCAAGATAGGAACGTCCGAAGGAAAGCGACATGGGGGGCTCGTGGTCTTGTTTAACGGATCAATCGGTACTGTGCGCCCGTCAGGTCGTCAACTGACCGTCGCACCGGCTGTGCTTGTCTGGCCTTGCCCGACAGGATACACCGCCCTGAAACCGCCCGCGTCCTTGCCGGGCCACCACCCGGAGACACCATGCTGTCCAAGCTCTATGCCCGGATCAAACAGTTGGAGCGCAACTGGAAAAGCTCATTCGGCACGGATATCTCGACGCCAGAGGGGCGTCGGGCGGCGCGGCGTCACAACAATCTGGTGGACCACGCCTTTGTGCGCCGCCTCCTGCCCAACCGCCATCAATTGTCGGATAAGGCCTGGCGGTCCAATCAACCCGATCCGGTGCACTTCCCCGCTTTGGCGAAGATCGGCATCAAAAGCGTGATCAACCTGCGTGGGCCGGACCGGTTTTCCTACTACCTGTTCGAAAAGGAAGCCTGCGCGGATTACGGAATGACGCTTTATGACCACGAGCTGTTTGCCCGTGTGCTGGGCAGCCCTCAGGATTACCTGGACCTGCTGGATCTGATGGAGAAGGTCGAAAAGCCGGTGCTGATCCACTGCAAATCCGGGGCCGACCGCACGGGAATTGCGGCGGCGCTGTATCTGCTGGACCAGAAGGGGGCTGACATCGACGCGGCGCGCGCGCAACTGTCATTGAAATACGCCCATCAACGCTGGTCAAAGGCCGGCATTCTTGATCATCTTCTGGACAGCTATGCCGCCCATTGCGACACCGATCCGACCCCGGTGCGCGATTGGCTGGCGCATCACTATGACCCCGAGGCCGTGACGGCCTCGTTCCAAGCCAAGCGGAGCAAAGGATGAGCGAGACCCAGCGCAACGACATGATCCGCTGGATGTGGCGCAGCTATATGCGCGCCTATCGCTGGCCGTTGATTGCAGCGGTGCTCTTGATGCTGTTGGAAGGGCTGGCGCTTGGGGGCCTCAGCTACATGATCAAGCCGATGTTCGACGTGGCGTTTTCCTCGGGCAGCACATCGTCGATTGTCATCGTCGCGTTGATCGTGGCCGCGATCTTCATCACCCGTGCCATTGCGGCCTTTGGGCACCGTGTCCTGATGGTCTATGTCGGGCAGCGGGTTGCCGCGAAGCTGCAATCGGACATGGTTGCGCATATGCTGACGCTGGACAGCAACTTCTTTCGCGACAACTCGCCCGGCACGCTGATCGAACGGGTGCGCGGCGATGCGCAGGCCATCGCCACGATTTGGGAGGTCGTGCTGGCCGCCGTCGCGCGCGATGTCGTGTCGCTTCTGGCGCTTTTGGGTGTGGCCTTGTCGATTGACTGGCTTTGGGTGGTGGTTGCCGTGGCAGCCGCCCCGATCCTGACCGTCCCGATGGGCATCCTGCAAAAGCGTGTGCGGCGCACCACCACGGACAGCCGGTCATCGGCCGCCCAGATCTCGACCCGGCTGGACGAGATCTTTCACGGCATCAACTCGATCAAACTGTCAGGCACCGAACGTCATGAACAGGGCCGTGTGGACCGCGAGATTGACGCCTTTGCCCGGACCCACCTGCAAAGCCAGGCCAACCAGGGCGGGATCGTCGCGATGGTCGATATCATCGCCGCCATAGGTTTTTTCGGCGTGCTGGTTTACGGCGGAATGCAGATCAACTCCGGGGCCAAGACCGTAGGCGAATTCATGAGCTTTTTCACCGCCATGGCGCTGGTGTTCGACCCGCTCAGGAACCTTGGCAAAGTCTCGGGCGCATGGCAGGCGGCTTTGGCAAGTCTGGCCCGGATCCGAAATGTATTTGAAGAACGCCCCTCGATCCTGTCGCCTGCACGACCCGCCGCCTTGCCGACCCCTGCACGCAAGGCCCGCATCGAACTGAAAGATGTCAGCTTCTCATACGGTGACACGCCAGTGCTGCGCGGTGCCAGCTTCACCGCCGAGGCGGGCAAGACGACCGCGCTGGTCGGGGCGTCCGGTGCTGGAAAAAGCACCGTGTTCAACCTGCTGACGCGGCTGGCGGATGCCAAATCCGGCAAGATCATGCTGGGTCGCACCGATGTGACCACACTGCCGCTGGATCAATTGCGCGCGCTGTTTTCCGTGGTCAGCCAAGAGGCGCTTCTGTTCGATGAAACCCTGCGTGACAACATCCTGATGGGGCGCACGGATGTTGACAACAAGGCGCTGAAGCACGCGCTGGACGTGGCCCATGTGTCCGATTTCCTGCCCCGGATGGAACAGGGGCTGGACACACCGGCTGGGCCGCGCGGATCGAACCTGTCGGGCGGGCAACGCCAGCGCGTCGCCATCGCCCGTGCCGTTCTGCGCAACGCGCCATTCCTGCTGCTGGACGAGGCGACATCGGCCCTTGATGCGAAATCGGAAAAGCTGGTGCAGAAGGCGCTGGACGAGCTGTCGAAGGATCGCACGACGCTGGTCATCGCGCACCGTCTGGCCACCGTGCGCGAGGCGGACAAGATCGTGGTGATGGATCAGGGTCAGGTGGTCGATCAGGGCACGCATGAAGAGCTTCTGGACCGTGGCGGCATCTATGCCCAGCTTTACAGGTTGCAGTTTCAGGACGAAGGCCAGCCCGCACCAGCGCCCGCCAAAGGCAAACGCAGCAAGCAGCGCCTGCCGCAGGTCGCGCAGACCGAGCCATCCCGCTGGTCCGTGCGCAACCTGTTCCGTGGGCTGGTGGGAAACAGGGGCGAGTGACCCCTTCCCCCCGACCAACACCGCCTTATATTGATAGGGCGACAGGAGATCAGCATGACCTCAGAAACACCGCGCACCGTTCTGCGCATCACCGGCACCGACCGTCAGGACTTTCTTCAAGGCCTCGTCACCAACGACGTGAAAAAGTTGGCCGATGGGCTGGTTTATGCCGCGCTGCTGACCCCGCAGGGCAAGTATCTGGCGGACTTCTTTCTGGTGCCTGACGGGGACGCGATCCTGCTCGACGTGGCAACACCCATGGCCGCCGCGCTGACCCAGCGGCTGACGATGTATAAGTTACGGGCGGACGTGCAGATCACGCCAACTGATATCGTGCCCGCATGCGGGGTCGGCGATACGCCCGACGGTGCCTTTGCCGACCGCCGGCACAAGGCGCTGGGGTGGCGGGCCTATGATGGCCGCGCGGGGCAGGACAGCGTTGACTGGAAGGCGATCCGCGTGGCGCATTGCATCCCGGAAACAGGTATTGAACTGACGCCCGACACCTATCTGCTGGAGGCCGGTTTCGACCGCCTGAGTGGCGTTGACTTCCGAAAGGGGTGTTATGTCGGGCAGGAAGTCACGGCCCGCATGAAACACAAGACCGAGCTGAAGAAGGGGCTGGCGGTGGTTCAGATCATCGGCACAGCCCCGGTCGGCACGCCGATCACCGCAGATGGCAAACCCGTGGGCACCTTGTTCACCCAATCCGGCGATCAGGCCATTGCCCATCTTCGGTTTGATCGCGCTGGCAAGGATATGCAGGCGGGCGAGGCCAGTGTCTCCTGGCTGGGATAGCGACGCGGCACGTCAGGCGTGACGCCACTTTCCTGACGCCAACCCGTCCAGCGTCCACGCCCCAACCGCATATCGGATCAGGCGCAGGGTCGGGTGTCCGACCGCCGCCGTCATCCGGCGCACCTGCCGGTTCCTGCCTTCACGGATTGTCAGTTCGATCCAGCAATCCGGCACAGATTTGCGAAACCGCACGGGGGGATCGCGCAACCATAGCGACGTGGGTTCCTCCATCCGGCGGGCTTTGGCGGGGCGGGTCATGCCATCTTTCAACGCGACACCATCCTGTAACGCCTGCAACGCAGCCTCGTCCGGGATGCCTTCGACCTGCACCCAATAGGTCTTGGGCAGTTTATGCCGGGGGTTGGCGATCCGCGCCTGCAGCTTGCCATCATCAGTCAGCACCAACAGTCCTTCGCTGTCGCGATCCAGCCGACCGGCGGCATAGACACCGGGAAGGTCGATATAATCGGACAGGGTCTGACGCGGCGAGCCTTCTGTGCCCTTGTCGGTGAACTGCGACAACACATTGAACGGCTTATTGAACAGGATTGTGGTCAAACTGATCTCCAACGAAAAAGGGCAGAGCGACCGCCCTGCCCTGTCTTTCTGTCCGCCACCGCGTCAGGCGCGTTCGGAATATTCCATGGTTTCCGTGTTCACCACGATGGCCTCGCCCTGCCCCACGAAGGGCGGCACGGAAATGCGCACACCATTGTCCAGAAGCGCGGGCTTGAAGCTGTTGGCAGCGGTCTGGCCTTTGACGACAGGCTCGGTCTCTTCAATCGTGCAGGTCACTTTCTGCGGCAGGGTCGCGTTCAGCGCCTCGCTTTCATAGAACTCGACCACGATGGTCATGCCATCTTGCAGAAACGGACGGCGATCACCCAGAAGATCGGCAGGCAACTGGATCTGTTCATAGGTTTCGGTGTCCATGAAGATCAGCATTCCGTCATCCTCATACAGGAACTGCTGATCCTTCTGTTCAAGCCGCACACGCTCGACCTTGTCCGCCGACCGGAAGCGTTCGTTCAGCTTCGATCCGTTGCGCAGGTTGCGCAGTTCGACCTGGGCGAAGGCACCGCCTTTGCCGGGCTTGACGTGATCGACTTTCACCGCGGCCCACAGGCCGCCATTATGCTCCAGCACGTTGCCGGGGCGAATTTCGTTACCGTTGATTTTGGGCATCCCTAAAACCTTCGCAAAAGGTTGAACTCTGTTGGCCCGCACCTATATCTTGACGGTCTGGTTCTGGCAAGGCGACGTATTTCGCATGTCTGGAGCCTGAGGTATGCAATAAACGCATAGCAGACATGTGGCTGCGGGGATACCGAATCGCGCAGAAAACACCATATTGTCCGCTACTCCGATGAGCGCAAGAGCAGAATAAAAGGACGACCATGCTGGACTCCGTAGACGGTACCGCTTTCAACAACGAACAAGGCAACCGCGCGCGCAAACTTTTTGCCGCCGTGGTGCTGGCCGCGTTGGACGACGCCATTGCCGATGACAAGAAATACGGCAATGGTCCTGACCAGATTGCCCGCTGGGCACGTTCGCGCGACGGCCGTGAAGTGTTGAGCTGTGCCGGCATCGACCCCAACGAACGTGTCGTGAAGGGTTTGATGGAATTCGTGTCCAAGGGCATCCGCACCTCGGTGGCGCTGAGCCGCGAAGAAAGCGAACGCCGTAACGCTGCGCAGGCAGAAGCCGCCTAAGGCATCTGTCCTTTCGGATCGCAGGAAGTCGCGCCCCACGGGGCGCGTTTTTCGTTCAAGGTGGATCATCGGTCGGTTCGGGGCTGGGCAGATTTGCGAAAAGCCCCTATGCAACCGGTATGACCAAAGCGATCATGATACAGGGCGCGGGCTCGAATGTGGGAAAGTCCCTGCTGGTGGCAGGGATCGCACGGGCCTGCGTGGCGCGCGGGCTGAACGTAGCCCCCTTCAAGCCGCAGAACATGTCGAACAATGCCGCCGTAACCGTCGATGGCGGCGAGATCGGTCGCGCGCAGGCGTTGCAGGCCCGCGCCTGTGGGCTGGACCCGGTCGTCGACATGAACCCGGTGCTGCTGAAACCCGAAACCGACACGGGCGCACAGGTGATCGTGCAGGGGCAGCGCTTTGCCACGATGAAGGCCCGTGATTACGGCAAGGCCAAAGCCGACCTGATGCCGCATGTTCTGGACAGCTTTCATCGTCTGGGCGCCGGTCGTGATCTGGTGATCGTGGAAGGTGCCGGAAGCCCGGCCGAGATCAATTTGCGCGCCGGTGACATCGCCAATATGGGGTTTGCCGAGGCCGCGAACCTGCCCGTCATTCTGGCCGGAGACATCGACCGGGGCGGTGTGATCGCGCAGCTTGTGGGCACCCACGCGGTGCTGCCGCAGCAGGATCGTCAACGCATCAAGGCCTTTCTGGTGAACAAGTTTCGCGGCGACCCCACATTGTTCACCGAAGGCGCAGCCGAGATTGCCGCGCGCACCGGATGGGATGATCTGGGCACCTTGCCATGGTTCGCTGACGCATGGCGCCTGCCTGCCGAGGATGTGATGGACATTGCCACCCGCCCCGGTGGCGCCTTCAAGATTGCCGTGCCACGCCTGAACCGGATTGCCAATTTCGACGATCTGGACCCGTTGGTGAACGAACCCGAGGTGACGGTCGATATCATCGAACCGGGCCGCGCCCTGCCCGGTGACGCCCGGTTGGTGCTGATCCCCGGGTCCAAGTCCACCATGGCCGATCTGGCCGATTTTCGCGCCCAGGGCTGGGACGTGGACCTTGCCGCCCACATCCGGCGTGGCGGCCATGTTCTGGGTATTTGCGGTGGCTATCAGATGCTGGGCCAGAAGATCATCGACAAGGACGGAATCGAAGGCCCACCCGGACAGGTGCCAGGGCTGGGGCATCTGAACATCACCACCCATCTGGAACCCAGGAAGACCCTGGCGCTGACCCGGGCGCGTCATACCGCTTCGGACCAGGCGGTTCTGGGTTATGAAATCCACCTTGGCCGCAGCGCCGGCCCCGATACGGCGCGCGCCTGGCTGTCAATCGACGGACGACCGGAAGGCGCGGCCAGCGCGGATGGTCGCGTTCTTGGCTGTTATCTGCATGGTCTGTTCTCGGCAGACGGTTTCAGGAAAACCTATCTGGAAGGGTTGGGCGCGCGCGCAGCGACCACAGGTTTTGAAGCCCGAATCGACGACACGCTGGATGCCTTGGCGCAGCATGTCGAAACCCATCTGGACCTGGATCGTTTTCTGGCTTTGGCCGACTGACGCGCCGCGCCTATTCCAACCCTTTCAGGGTCAGCGCGCGTTCGATCTCGCGCCGAACGAAACGGCGGATGGACTGGGTGATCTTTTCGCCCACCTCGCCCTGCAACTCCTCACGCAGCAGCCGGGCCACCATCGCCTGGACCACCTCTTCATCAATGATGTCGGTGTCATCGCCCACGATTTCGACCTCGCGCGCTTCCTGTTCCCGTGGGCCATCATGCCGCGCCGCTGGCGTTCTACGCTGTTTAGCGTGCACCCGGGGAAAAGCACGCAGA
>JAUHWP010000110.1 GCA_030424645.1 Alphaproteobacteria bacterium | reverse complement strand
CGCCGACCGGGATGATCACACGGCCAATCGAGTTGCCACGCGTGTAATTCGTCACCACCCCCGACACCAGGTCGCTGTTGGGCAGGATCACATCGGTGCGGTCGAAGGTTTCGATCCGGGTGGCGCGCACCGAGATATCGCGCACGTATCCCATCTGCCCGCCGACCTCGATCCAGTCGCCTTCCGAAATCGGGCGTTCGATCAACAGGATGATGCCGGACACGAAGTTTGACACGATGGTCTGAAGCCCAAAACCGATGCCGACCGACAAGGCACCGGCGATGATCGCGATCGAGCTCAGGTCGATCCCCGCCGTGGTGATCGCAATGACCGCGGCAAGGAAGATCCCCACATAGCCCACACCGACCGCGATGGCATTCTGGCCGCCCTTGTCCAGCTTGGTCTTCGGCAGGATCGAACTGCGCAGCGCGGATTGCGTGGCGCGGGTGGCCAGATAGCCGATCCCGAAAATCAGGGCAAAGATCAGGAACGCGCGTGGTGTGATCCGCGCCTCGCCCATTTGGAAGCCTTGCTGAAACGTCGCCCAAAGCTCGGACAGTTCGGTCGGGCGCACCCCCCAGAACAGGGCCAGGATGGGCAGCGACAACAGGACCAGAACCGAGGTCATCAGGACGGGCAGAAGCGCCTGGTCCGCATCGTCTTCGTCAAGCCTGCGCAGAACACCGTAGAGATTGATCAAGAACACATGCAAAAGGGTCAGAACCGCGATCACACCCATGGTCAGAACCATGGGGAACAGGATCGACGACGCCAGCGATGTGTATCCGATGGCCGCCAGAACAGGTGTGCCCATACCCACCAGCGCACAGACACGTCCCGTCAGCGATACAGCCGCTTCGCGAAAGGTCCTGACATCGCCATCGGCCTGGATTTGCACATGGTGGCGCAAGGTCCGGCCGACGCGCAGCAACAGGTATCCCGTCGCAAGGATTGCCGGGAAGGACAGAACGGCGAACGTGCCGCTGGAATACCCTTCGTGATCGGACAGGCTGGTCAGGATCGGCCAGAGGCCCAGAAGCAAACCCAGAAGCGCCACGTTCACGCGCGCCTCGGCCCGCAAGGCGCCGCGCGGCAGGTCGATCAGCGGGGCGCTGCCGGTTTCCGCCGCGAACAATCGCGTGCCGATCCACAGGCCGCTGAACAGGCTGAACCCAAGCCAGGGCAGCAGGTTTGCAATCACCTGCCCGCGCAGCCCCAGAACCCCGGCAAGATTCAGCGCCACCATCAGCATGAAGATCCCGATCATCGGGGCCACCACCTGACCGATTGACACAAGGAATCCGATCACCCCCCTGGCCGAGCCGCGCCGCCGTTCCCGCACCTTGTCGCCAAGCCGCATGATCCAGACCCGGCTGCGGACCAGCAACAGGATCGCAACCAGCAGAAGCAAAAGCGTCAGCGGCAGGTCGGCGCGCAGATCCTGACGCTGCGCGTCGCTGCCCCAGCTGTCGCTGATCTCGGCCACGACAAGGTCCATCGTGACCTTGAGATCGGAAAACGCCTTGGGCCAAAGGGACGGATTCAGGGGGCTTGGCCCCCAGGCCAGCATTTGATCGGTCTGCCGGGACCGCATCAGCGCATCGAGCTCCCGGATCAGCACATCAGCGCGGGAATAAGCTTCTTCTGCTTCCTGGACGGGCAATTGCGCCGAGTTCAGCTTGGTCGTCAACTCGCTGCGGCGCTGGGTCAGGACCGCGGGTTCCGACCCGGGCGTTTCCGGTTCCGGCCCAAGGGTCGACAGCTGCGTTTTCAGCGTGTCGATGCGGACCGAGTTTTCTTTCTGCGCCTCGGCAAAAAGATCCCGCCAATCGGTCATTTCAGTGCGCAGGTCATCCAGCACCTTGTCCGACGCCCGGCCAAGTTCAATCGCACGCTCGACCCGGTCGGCGGCCTTGTCCCATGCCGTATAATCCGGCGATCCGTCCGCCTTCACCTCATAGGCAGGAACGTGGTCTGCCTCCGGCTTCACCGTGTCCTGCGCCAGCGCACCGAACGCGGTCAGCAGGACCAGCAGCACCGCAAAGCTGGCCGACAGGAAGCGGGTCATTCAACCTCCTCGAACACCTCGGGCAGCATTACGGGGTCGCGGTCCAGCCATTCCGGGACCGGCAGTTCCTTTTCCCGCAGGAAGTCAGGATTGAACAGTTTCGACTGATACCGCGTGCCATAGTCACACAGGACGGTCACGATGGTGTGCCCCGGCCCCATCTCCTTGGCCATGCGAATGGCACCAGCGACGTTGATGCCGGACGAGCCGCCAAGGCACAGACCTTCCTCTTGCAGCAGATCGAAGATGATCGGCAATGCCTCTTCATCCGGCACCTGCCACGCCATGTCGGGGGTGAACCCTTCAAGGTTCTTGGTGATCCGCACCTGCCCGATCCCTTCGGCAATCGAGCTGCCCTCCATCGCGATCTCGCCGGTGGTGTAATAGCTGTAAAGCCCTGCGCCCATCGGATCGGCGATGCCGATCTTCACGCCTTTGGGCTGCAACGCCATGCCGACACCGGCCAGCGTGCCCCCCGACCCGACCGCACAGACGAACCCGTCGACCTTGCCACCGGTCTGGTCCCAGATCTCGGGCCCCGTGGTTTCGATATGCGCCACCCGGTTTGCGACATTGTCGAACTGGTTGGCCCAGATCACGCCGTTCGGTTCGGTCTTGGCCAGTTTCTCGGCCAGACGGCGCGAATAATGCACGAAGTTGTTGGGGTTGCGATAGGGCGCGGCGGGCACCTGCACCAGTTCGGCACCGGCCAGCCGCAGCATGTCCTTCTTTTCCTCGGACTGGGTTTCCGGGATCACGATGACGGTCTTGAAGCCCATCGAGGCCCCGACAAGCGCCAAACCGATCCCGGTGTTGCCCGCCGTGCCTTCGACAATGGTGCCGCCCGGTTTCAATTCGCCACGCGCCACGGCATCCTTGATGATATACAGCGCCGCCCGGTCCTTGACCGACTGGCCGGGGTTCATGAATTCCGCCTTGCCAAGGATTTCACAACCTGTCTCTTCCGACGCTTTCTTCAGTCGGATCAGTGGCGTATTGCCGACGGTCGCTTCCAGATCCTGCTTGATATCCATCTTCTGCCCCATATGTCGCGGTTTCCCTACAATCTGTAGGGGTTGGCAATGGGGGGTTCAAGGGGGCGTGGGTCAGCTTCGCGCCCGAAGCGCATCACGGTTCAGGGACAGCCACAGTGCACACAGGACCAGCGGGCCGCAAGCGGCCTCGCCATTGGCCACAAGGTCCATAAGCCGCGCGAAGGGGATGACATGGCTGCGAATATCCTCGGCTTCCTCTTCCGCGCCCCCGATCCCGGCGGCGGTATCGGGCAGATTACAAAGCGCCACGAATGTATAAAAGAACTCGGTGCTCGATCCGGGGCTGGGATAGTGATGCGGCAGCGCCAGAAGCCGGTCGAGCGTCAAGCCCGCCTCTTCCATGGCTTCGCGATGGGCGCAATCCTCGGGCAACTCACCCGCGTCGATACGGCCCGCGATGGGTTCCAGCGTCCAGGGATGCGGATCGCCGCGCATATGTGGCCCCATGCGAAACTGTTCGACCAGCATCACCCGATCCCGCACCGGGTCATAGGGCAGAACAATCACGGCATCGCCGCCGACGAAAGCCGCGCGGTTTACCACCTCGCTCATCGCGCCAGAGTAGCGGCGGAAGGACAGGTCCTGTTCCTCGATCGTGAAGAACCGCGCATAGGGGCGGGTGCTGGCGTGTATGTCGATATCCCCTGCCCCGAACGCAGCCCGCAGCGCGGTGGGTGTCGTGCTGGCCCGCGCGCGCACCCGGCTGGCGGCGCGGGTGCGGATCATGGGGAACCGCCGGGCAACCTCGTCACCGGTCAGATCACCGAAATAGGACATCACTTCCCGCGCGGCTTCCAGCGTCATCTCGCCCCAGAGCGCGACCCAATCGTCCAAGGACCACAGCGCACCGGGCGGGCCAAGATCGGCTGTCGGAAAGTAGACCTGAGCCGTGACGAGTGCGTCGCCGTCATCCGGCATCACTGCCAGCTCTTTCAACGCATAGTCGAAGCCCAGTTCATAGAAATCCAAACGGGCCTTGGCAGCTTCGCTCAACCCCTCGACCAGCAAACCGTCGGCGACCGCACCCGGATCGGCCTGAATGGTGGGATAGGATTGATCCTTGACCCAGTTGACCCGGTGCCCCGCCAA
This sequence comes from Alphaproteobacteria bacterium, assembly GCA_030424645.1. Lineage (GTDB taxonomy): Bacteria > Pseudomonadota > Alphaproteobacteria > Rhodobacterales > Rhodobacteraceae > Aliiroseovarius. The sequence goes on along the minus strand of JAUHWP010000110.1, from coordinate 5,669 downwards.
CGTGGCGGGCCGCGCGTGATAGCTCTGCCCAGCCAACACAAGCTCAAGCAATGGCAGGTGGCACAGCGTGCCATAGAAGAACATGGTGGTCACACCGTCAGCCCCATTTGCGGGCGGCGTTGAATGCACACCACGAGGCCAGCGCCCCACCAAGCAGCGCCGCGCCGATCACCTCGCCGGTGAAATATTTCTGAAAAAAATCTACGCAGATCATGAAGATATCCTGCAACGCCTCGATCGGGCCGTCATAAGCCTTGCGCAGGCTTTGCTGGATCATCATCGCAAAGGCAAAGACGAACAGCGTCAGCCCGACCTGCACCAGCGTCGTGGTAAACGCGTTGGCCCCGACACTGCCAAGACGGCGATCCGCCCGCGGACCCAGGAATTTCCACCCGACAAACAGCCCGACCAGCGCACAGACCGGGCCGAATTTCGACAGGTCGCGCCCCTCTTCCATCAGGGGCTTGATCAACTCGGCACAGAACCAGCCCGTCACAGCCAGAATGGCCGCGGCGACGAGTTTTGCAGCTGTCGGCATATGTCTCTCCTGCGCGATCGGATCTTTGCCTGATCTTTTACAGGGGCTTATGGCCATTTTAAGGCGTGTTCACCAAGAAATGCGGGCTGTGCCTTGCAGACCACGCTGCCTGCCCGTGCGCTTATTCGGGGTTGCTCAGCGTGACCTGCACCACATCGCAATTGCCGGAATGAAACGCCGCCGCGCACGAGGTCAGATAAAAGTTCCACATCCGCCGGAACCGGTCATCGAAGCCCAGTGCGGCGACCTGCCCCCACCTTGCGTTGAACACGTCATGCCAACGTCTGAGCGTTGCCGAATAGCTTTCCCCGAACGCGATCTGGTTGCGGAAGGCAAGGCCGGCTTTTTCGACCTCGGCCCGCAACGCCGTCTTCGATGGCAACATACCCCCCGGAAAGATGTATTTCTGTATGAAATCAACACCTTTTCGATAGACATCAAAGCGCTTTTCGGTGATCGTGATGATCTGCAAAACGGCCTGTGCACCCGGCCGCAGGCATTTGCGCACCGTGCCGAAATAGACCGGCCAGTATTTCTCGCCCACCGCTTCGAACATCTCGATCGACGCGATCCCGTCATACTGGCCTTTCTCGTCGCGGTAATCCTGCATCTTGATTGTCACAAGATCGGACAGGCCAGCCTTGCGGATGCGCTCAACCGCATAGTCATGCTGTTCCTGGCTGATGGTCAGCCCCGTCACATGGATCCCCTTGCGCGCGGCATGTTCCGCAAAGCCGCCCCAACCACAGCCGATTTCCAGCACATGATCGCCCGGCCCCACGCCCATCTGGTCTATCATCGAGGCGTATTTCTGTTCCTGCGCTTTCTCCAGGCTGTCCTGCCCGCTGCGAAACAACGCCGAGGAATAGGTCATCGTGTCATCCAGCCACAGGGCATAGAAATCATTGCCCAGGTCATAGTGATAGCTGATGTTCTTCTTCGCCCGGCTTTTGGTGTTGGAATTCATCAGGTGGCGCAGACGTTCATAGGCGCGCAGGAAGATCTGGCCGGGAAACCCGTCATACAGATCGTCATTGTCATCCTGAACCAGATCCAGAAAGGCTTGCAGGTCGGGCGTCGACCATCCGCCGTCGATATAGGCATCACAAAAGCCCAGATCGCCCTCGCGGATCAGGCGGGCAAAAACGTCCGGGTCATGGACATGAAGTTCGGCAACATAGCCGGGGTCGACACCCTCGGCACGAAACCGGCGCCCGTCGGGCATGACGAAATCCAGCCGCCCCCGGTTCATCCGGCAAGCGATTTCGAATACGTTGGTGAAGTAACGCGGCAAATCCGACTGCCCCGCTGTGCTGGTCAGGATCATATCACACCCCACATTCTTGATCCGTATACCGAAGGCTAGGCCCAAGGTGGCCTGACTGACAAGATGGTCGCTTTGCAGCTGCAAAAACCGGCGCTGCATTGCAAAAAAACGCGACGGGACGCGGCTGCGGGGAATACGCGCCCGCAGCCCGACTTTCGCTGCGACTCACCTGAATTTCGGCGCGCAACCTTTTGTTATTGATGGAATTCTAAAGAACCATTTCAAGCCCGTCGATCAGTTTCACAACTTCGTCCCCGGCGGTATAGTGGGTAAAACTGACCCTGAGCACACCGTGACCGGGATCGACACCCAGCGCTGTCAGTGCGCGCACCGCATAGAAATCACCGCCCCCGGCCATGATCCCCAGCGGAACAAGGCGCTTCGCCAGAACCGATGCCGGGGTCTGCGTGACAATCGCAACCGTTGGCGCCCGCCCGTCTGCCTGCCCCGGTCCCAGCAGGCGGACCGAGTTTTTCGAGGCCAGGTAATCCAGCAAGGGTTGCAACAGATGTCTCTCATGCGCGCGCATCAGATCATGCACCGCCGCCGTTCGCGCCGCCGCATCGCCGGTAATTTCGTGATGAGCCGCCAGCGCGTCGAAATAATCCGCCATCCCGGCCGAGGCCGCGACCTGCGCGTGATCCGGCCCGGCGGGGGTGAAGCGTTTATAAAGCACGTCGCCATTGAAGAAGTGCCCTTGATTGGGCAGCACCTCGCCCAGCGCGCGGCGGATCACCATGATCCCCTGGTGCGGGCCATAGGTCTTATAGGCCGAAAACAGATAGATATCCCCGCCCAGCGCATCCACGTTCACCAACCCGTGCGGGGCATAGCTGACCCCGTCAACACAGGTGAAGGCCCCCGCCGCGCGGGCCTTGGCGCAGATGGCGGCCACATCGTTCACCTCGCCCACCACGTTCGAACAATGGGGGAAGCAGACAAGTTTGACCTTTCCATCGCCCAGAAGCGTGTCCAGTGCCGCCGGGTCCAGGTGGCCCGAGTCGGGATCAACCTGCCATTCGCGAATCTCGAACCCATCCTCAGCCAACCGCCGCCACGGGCCGCTATTCGCCTCGTGATCCTGATTGGTCACGACAATCGCGTCGCCCGGCGACAGGTGCTGGCGAAAGGCCTGCGCCAGCACATAGGTGTTTTGCGTGGTCGAGGGGCCGAAACTCAACTCATCCGTCGCCACGCCCATCATGGCGGCCAGACGGGTGCGCGCTTCGTCCATCTCCTCGCCCGCCAAACGCGACGCGTCGTATGGCCCATAGGGCTGCACCTTGCGCTGGGTATAATACCGCGTCAGCCGGTCAATGACGGGCTTGCACGTGTATGACCCGCCCGCATTCTCGAAGAACGCCTGTCCTTGCAGGCTTGGCTCCAAGAAAGCCGGAAACTGGGCGCGCACCCATGTGATGTCCAACTCGCTCATGGCGGCTCCTTCGCTTCTGTTCTGGTGGGGTTCCTGACGGAACAGGGCGCGCTTGAAGGCGCGCTGTCGCCCCGGACGTTTTCTGGCTATCTGCCACTTGGGAGCGGGTCAAGCGTCGTGGCTTCGCGCAACATCGGGCGCCCGGGCGCAAAGGGGCAAGGCGAAGCCCTGCCCCAACGCCTGTGTGGCGTAAGCTTAAAGGCTCATCAGCGTATCGGCGTCCAGCATCGCGGCTGCCATCGCATCTGGCGCAGCGACGGTCACACCGTCCAGCAGCACGTCTTTATCAGCCCCTTTGTTGGGCAGATAGATCGCGCAAATCTCGACCTTTGCGCCCGGCATCCCCATGATCTTCTGCATCAATTGCTGCGGGCCAACACCCAGCGGCTTTTGCGGGGCGGTCGCGCTTTCGGGGGCATCTTTCAGCGCCAGATCGGCGGCGGGTCCGCACAACATCACATGCGGCGCCGCACCTTGTTCGGCGGATTTCATCGTCAGCACCATTGCCATCATCTGGGTCTGTGCTTCGGGCGCGGTCAGGATGGTGACAAGGGTATCATCATCATCCGCATGGGCGGTGCCGGCCAGGCCAGCCAGCCCGATGGCGGCGGCGGTCAGGGTCGTCTTGAGCGAAAACTTGGTCATGTGATCAGTCCTTGAATAACGGGTGAGCCCACACGCGGCAGAGGAATTGCCATCCACGCGTCAGCGGGCGGGGCGACAAGCCCCGCCGCAAGGGCTACGCGATATATTCACGACTAGGAATGCGTCAATTCGCACCGCGACGAACCGCCTCATGCCGGGACGTGGACGATCAGCCGTTCACATCCACGACAACGCGCCCCTTGACCTGCCCTTTCAGAATATCAGCGCCCAAAGCGGGAAGGTCTTCCAAGGTCGCGGGGCATATCATGGCCTCAAGCTTGTCCATCGGCAGGTCTCTGGCAATCCGCTTCCACGCTCGCACGCGGTTGCCAAAGGGCTGCATCACCGAATCGATGCCCAGCAGGTTCACCCCACGCAACAGGAACGGAATAACTGTTGCGGGCAGCGCTGCGCCACCGGCAAGGCCAACAGCGGATACAGAGGCCCCATATTTCATCTGCCCCAGAACCCGCGCGAGCAGCTCGCCGCCCACAGCATCAACGCATCCCGCCCATGTTTCCGCTTCGAGCGGACGTTTGGTGGTTTCGTTCAGGTCTTCGCGCGGCACGATGGTGGTTGCCCCCAGACCCTTCAGGTAATCTGCCTGCTCCGGACGCCCAGTAACCGCGGCCACCTCGTATCCCAAATGGGCCAGAATCGCAGTTGCAACCGACCCGACCCCACCGGCGGCCCCCGTGACCAGAACCGGTCCCTGCCCTGGCTTCAGCCCGTGATCTTCCAACGCCATGACAGCCAGCATTGCGGTGAAGCCCGCCGTCCCCACGGCCATCGCCTGACGGGTCGTCAGACCTTCGGGCAGAGGCACCAGCTTATCCGCGTCTATGCGGGCCTTCTGTGCGTAACCACCCCAAGACACCTCACCCACGCGCCACCCGGTTAGGACCACCTTGTCACCGGGTTGATAGCGGTCATCATCCGATGTCTCGACCGTGCCCGCATAGTCGATCCCCGGCACGTGGGGATAGTTACGCACCAGCCCGCCGCCCTTGGCCGACAGACACAGTCCATCCTTGTAGTTCACGGTCGAGTATTCCACGGCGACGGTGACATTGCCCTCGGGCAGCGCGTCTTCACCGATGTCCTTTATCGACGCTTGGGCCAGCCCCTCGTCGTTTTGTTCCATTACCAGTGCTTTGAACATCGTCGTCTCCTCAAATCCAGAAAGTGTCATGGACCGTCGCCGCGCGCGGTCCGTCCGGTGTCATCACATCAAGCTCGGTGCCGGTATCCCAATGGGTCATACGCACCATGCCGATGGCGACACCGGTATTGAAATCAGGGGAGTTGGCGGCCGACGTCACCTGCCCCACCTGTCGATCCCCGTCCATTAGCGGCCACGCCCGATCACAGGGGGGCACGCCGCCCAGAATCTCGATTGCCCGCACCTGTTGCACAGGGCCTTCCTTGGCCACCCGCAACAGCGCATCACGCCCGACACAGCCAAGGGCGCTTTGAGTGGAGCAGAACCGCCCCAAACCGGCCTCGTGCGGGGTGTTTTCACGGGTCATGTCGTTGCCATAGGACAGAAGCCCGCCTTCGACGCGCTCGATCCCATTGGGGCAGCCTGCATGGACGTCCATGCGCTTGCCGGCTTCCATCAGCGCATTCCAAATCGGCATACCGATGTCAGACCCTTCCACATAGATCTCGAACCCGCCTTGCTTGGAATAGCCCGAGCGCGCCACGACCAGCTTTCGCCCTTG
>JAUHWP010000109.1 GCA_030424645.1 Alphaproteobacteria bacterium | reverse complement strand
CCACGGCATCGTCCGCCGCTTGATGACGATCTGCGGCAGGCGGCTTTCATAGGCGCCTTCGGAATTGGCGGGCGGGAAGGTCGACAGGATCTGATCGGGCGGCAGCTTGAACCGGGGCGAGGTGATGCGCACCCGGCTTGATTGGGTTTCCACGTTCAAACCGGACACGTCGGGCGAGTCGAGCGTGTGGCGGGCAACCAGATCGTAATCCCCGGCTTCAAGCGGGGGAACGAACCCGTCATAGAGCACGAATTTTCCAACCGCGACCATCTCAGTATGCCTCCTCTTTCTTCTTCGCCTTGGGCTTCGTCCATTTGATCTTGACCGGCTTGCCACCCACCGCGCGGGGGCGATCCAGAAGGTCCTCAAGGCTGCGGCTGTCCAGAAGCGCGGCAAACCGGTCGGCGTCGCCATCGGCCAGCATGACGCCAGCCAGCCGTCCGGGCGCCTTGGTTTCCACGCCCACGCTGACCGGGCCGCCTTTGCCTGTCGGTGCGATATTCAGGATCAGGGCAGTGCGCGCGCCCAGATGCGCCACAACCGGTGCGGCACCGGTTTCCGTCGCGCCCGTCAGGGCCAGCGCGAAATCGCGGGCGCCGTCCGGGTCCACCGGGCCTTCCAGCAGCAGAACCAAAAGGGGTTGGAAGGTATCAAACCGCGTGGTGATCCGGCCCTGCCGGGTCAGCTTGGCGGCTTTGATCCAGCCCAGCCCCGCGACCTCGTCCCGACGTCCGATCCGCGCGCCGGCGGTATGGACCGAGCCACCGGCGAACAAGGCGCGGCTCCAGCCGACAAAGGCCAGCTCCCGCTCGGCCATCCAGCCGGTGACACCGCCCTTGGCGCCGCCGTCACCCAAGGCTTCGACGACGATCCGCGACGTGCGGCCGGGCAGGCTGACCCGCCCGCGCACCGGGGCGCCGGTCTCAAGCACCGCACCGCCAAGCCCGATGGCCGTCACCCGCACCGCGCCGCCCGAGGTCGCGATGGTCCCGGCCCCAAGGCGCGGGTCCGACCGGCGGGCGGCGGGCATGTCGAAGATCGCAATCTCGCCTGGCGTGAGCTGCGCGGTTTCCGACGCGGCGCGGCGCGCAGGCCCGGTGGCCACCCGGTCGAACGCCGCCAGCCGTGCCGCCGCCGCGCCGTCCTGACCCAGACCGGCCACGAAACTCGTATTGGCACGGGCCGATTGCGTCACCGGCGCGCGGGTGCCCGCGATCACCGTCTTGTCGCCGCGCGCCGCGGTGTCGACGCGGTTCAGGACCGCCGGTATCTGCGGTGATATTTTCGCGTTCATGGCCGCAAGGCTGGGGGCGGTCGTCCGAGCGATCTGATCCGCGTTCTTGATCGTGGTGATCCGGGCTGCGGCCTCGGTGCGGATTTCGGGGCTGAGGATCGCGGCGGCGCGCGGTGGTTTGACCGACCGGTCCAGCACTTTCACAGGTGCCGCGGTCAGCACATTGCCCAGCGTGACCGGCTCGGGTTCCACCAACCGTTCGCCAAGCGAGCCGATCCGCCCCGGCGCGACCCGTGCGTGGGCACGTCCGGCCAAAGCCGCCTTGCCCATCCCGTTGGCCGCAAGAATGGTCTGTTCCAGTTGGAACACCTGCCCGGGGTCCAACCCACCCGGCACGGTCGCGACCAGCCCGCCGATATCGGCCAGGAAGCCCGGACGCACCGTGGCCTCGGTCACGAACGGCAGGGGTTTGCGCGGACCGGCCTCGACCTGATTGAACGCGATCTCGGGCGGCAGCCGCCCCACCCGCGAGGGCTTCACCGTCATATGCGCGCCTTCCAGCGCGTCCAGCACCTCGCCCTTGGGCATGGATTTCTTGTCCATCTCCTGCGGCGGGCCCCAGACGGCAACCGGGAATTTGCCGGTATAACGGCCCAGCACTGTCACCCCGGTTTCATTGATCCGCTCGGCTTGCGTGTCGACCCGGATCAGCGACAGTGACAGCTCGGCCCCGTCCAGCGAGGCGTTGATCGGTGGCAGCCCCAGTGGCAATGTCTCAAAATTCTGCGGGCTTGCAGTGCCCACGACCAGCCGGTCGGCAGGCAGGGTGGTCGTCACCGTCATCTCGAACTCGCTCAGCACCTCGAACGGGTGTTCAACCGAGCCGTCCGCCGTGCCTTCTTCACCGCCCGGTGGCAAGGCACCGTTGCCCGCGATGGCCGACAGTGCCCGCGCGGTGCCCGGTTGCGCCTCTTCCAGGTATTTGACGACGAAATCGGTCCAGGTGATGTAATTGGGCGAAGATTGCTTCTTGGCCCCGAATTTCACGGTCAGCTTGACCGGTCCGACCTTGAACTTCGCCTCGCCGCGGAACTCCGGCCCTTCGATATAGATGCTGGCCCCGAGGCTGATCTTGATGGTGATCTTGCCGATCCAGACATCAATCGTGATCCCGGCCGAAATTCTGGCATAGGCCTCGGCCTCGTAGCGGAACGGATCGAAATAGATGATCACATCGCAGCCATAGGCCAGATGCGCCCAGGCCGGTCCCAAAGTGGCCGAGGCTTCCAGCCCGCCGCCTGCCATGATCGCCTCGGAGGTCAGGGCGAAATAGTTGCCGCCCTTGACCACGATGTTGCTGACCGGTTGCCAGTGGAACCCAAGCCGCGGCACGACCGGATAGCCGTCACGGTGGAACTTGGGGTGATAGAATTGTCGGTCAGTTGTGCCTGAATCCAGATCACGCCCTCTTCGGTCGAGAAGCGGGCGACCAGCGCAATCTCGATCGACACCAGCCGGAATTGCGGGCGCGGCAGGGCCATCCGGGCAAGGCCGAAGATGTTCAGCTCGAACCCGTTGCCGAACTCGACCGCGACGACGGCCACGCCATCGACGATCATGAAACTGGTGAAGCTGATCCCGGCGGCGAACCAGAACGTGCCCTTGCTGGGCGGGAAAGTGGCGCGCACGCTGTCCATTTCCGCCATCGGGTCCGACGGGGCCGAGGCGCTGGGATCCAGCGCCCGGATCATCACGAACTCATCGAATTTCGACAGGTCGTCGGGGACGATGATTTCGCGGTTGATGCCGAACCCGCCGCCGATGCCGGTCAGGAAGAACGCGGGCGGCCCGCCGATGGGACCGACAACCGCACCATAGGCGAAGAAGGCGGTGTAACGCCCCTCGTCCCCTTCCTCGATCGACGCATAACCGCCATAGATCGACAGGCCATAGGCCGCGAACCGCGCCAGCAACATGCCGACATACTCGACATTCTCGGGGTTGCCGGGGTCCGAATACTTCCGCAACCCCCCGGCCAGTTGCACACCTGACAGGTCCGCGCTGACCGCCAGACCCGCCAGATCGACGCTCCAACTTCCGGGGTCATAGACCGGCCCGGCATCCAGCGAATAGGTCAGTTGCAGATCGTCCACCGCCGCCGTCAGCCCGGCAATCGAGATATTGCCATCGAACAGAAGCGATATCTTCTCAAGTTCTTCGCCGGTCTGTGTGACGCCCAGCCCGACCTGATCGACGTAAAGCGGCCCAAAGCCCTTCTTGATCGACAGCCACCACGGCCCGTCGCCCTCGCCCGCCGACAGGCGCACCATCACCGGGTCGGACCCGTGTTTCTGGATCGCCAGCGCCGGGCTGAACATCGGCGCCAGCGCCTGCCCACTGTCCGAGCTTTCGTCCATGATCCCTTGCGCCACCGGGTTGCCGCCGGTCCCGCCCGAGACACTGACCGCAAGGTCGGACAGTTGCACCTGCACGCCGCCCGCAGGGGGGCCGTTGCCGATCCGGCCAAACAGATGCAGCGCGATCGAACCGAGCGACAGGCCGAAATCGACCAGCGGCGCACCGTCCTTGCCGATCCGCACGCCCAGCCCGTTGGCGGCAATTGACGGCGCAAAGCCCAGCGACGGGCTTGTTTCGACCAACCCGATCACGATCCCCGCAGGCGGGGTGTTCTTGATCCAGCGGCTGTCATTTTCAATCGACACCACAATATCGCCGGTGGTCAGAGGCAGGCGCGAGGTCAGGCCGACATTCACCCCGATGGCATTGCCATCCCGTGCCAGCCCCACGGTCAGGATGCTGTCGATCGTCACCGATGGACCTGCATCGGCGAAGTTTTCGATCAGCCTGATCATCCGCGCAATGAAGTTGTCGCGAATGTCTTCAGCACTTTGCCCCGGCGTCGGGATCAGCTGGAACAGGGCAAGGTCAAGCTGGCTGGTGTCACCATCCAACAGGATCACACCTTCCAGCAAATCCTCGATATCGCTGGAGCCGCTGCCGGGGATCTGGGTTTCCAGCAGGTCTTGCACCGGGTCGGTCTGGCGCAGGAAGTCCACCACCAGCCCCAGCGTCAGAGTCAGCAGGCCCGAGGCGACACTGGCCGGATCGGATACTGGCCCGCTGCCATCGTCGAACACGACCTCGAACCCTAACGGTTCAAGGATCGTGCGCAGGGTCAGCACCTGCACCCCATCGCCCGCTATCGCAAGGCCAAGCCCCACGAAGGGCACGGCAATGCCTTCCCCCACCTCGAACGAGACGACGGGGAACAGGCTTGCGCCGCCCGCGTCAATCAGGGCAGGCCCGACGCTGCCGGTGAACTCGTCCAGCCCGCCTGCGTCAAAGACCATCGCGGTGGTGATGGTTTCGACAAATGGCAGGCCGGTGTCGGAATAGCCGATGGCAAGCCGGAATGGCCCGGTATCCAGCGACAGGGCGATCGGTCCGGCGGCGATGTCCAAACCGGTCGCGCTGGCGCTTGCCGACACGCCAACGGGCAGAACCGGTGCCAACGCACTGGCCAATGCGTTTAGCGCCCCGGTGGTGATCGCGGGCCAGCGTGCGGCAAGCTCGCCTTCCGGGTCGTTGGCCCAGGCCGACAGGCGCGGACCTGTGAATTCCAGCGGCGCACCTTCGCGCAAGACCAGCGCATCGCCCACCGCCGCAACCACATCCCCCGCCGTGCCCCCCGCATCCACCAGCGCGTTCAGCGCCAAAGGCAGCGCGGTTTCCACGGCGGTGCTGACAAGCGAGGCCAGGCCGGGCGTGTTCGGATACAGCGGCAGGTCGGTGCCGCTGGCGTTGCGCAGAAACAGGCTGACATCGGGGGCAATCTCAAGATGCACGGCGCTGCGTCCCTCAACCGCGCTTGGTAGCCCCGCGAAGATGGCGATGTTGGGCGCGACAGGGCCAGTGTTGGCAATCAGCAGCCCGAACCGGCCGCCGAAGGCCAGTTGCTCGGCCCCGCCACCGATGGCGCTGCTGTCCAGCGCCAGCGCCAGATCCAGCACCCCGCCCGCACCGCTGAGTTCAATCGCGACGCCATCTGCCACATCCCATCGTCCCGGCGCGCCGGGCAGGCCAAGGAACGGGCGCAGCGCATCGAAGGCCGCGCCCACGCGGCCCGCGTCATAGCCCCCGGCAAGACCGAACACCGCTTCGCTTTTCAGCCAGCCCACCGGGTCACGGAACAATCCGATGGGGGTGATCATCGCCCGATCGCCATCAGGGCCGGGCGCGGCCAGAAGCCCGAGCAGTTCAAGCAACCCGTCGATGACCAGCTTCGCGCCGTCATCCTGATCGCGCATGTAATCCACGCCGAACTTGACCGCGCTGGCGATGGTCAACGGGGCGCCTTCGCGCACCAAAGCGACGGCATCGGCGTTCGGCCAGATCGGCAGGCTGACCGGCGCGGCACCGGGCGGTGTCCATTCAAGCCGTATCTCCAATGGGTCGAGCGAGGCGGTCAGCGCGCCCGAGGCGCCGCCGATGCTCAGTTCCGCGGTGACCGGCCCGGCAGCGGCGGCGCTGGCGGATATGGTCCAGTTGGGCAAACCCAGCGCCGGGGCCGACCCGGCCAGCGAAAACGCCACCGACCGCGCGGCAATGTCGATGGCAAGCCCCGGAATATCTGCGAATATCGTGTCGGCGGCATCTTGCAGGTCCAGAACCCGCGCAGCGCTGAGAAGGGCGTCGCGCACCTGCGCATCGGGTTCGTGCAGCACCCGGTCAAGCGCCGTGGCGACCAGCCCGCCCAGATCGTCCACGACGCCAATCGCGCGCAGCAAATCCGCCAGCGCGCCCATTTCCGGGCTGGGGTCGGCCAAAACCTCGGCAATGACGGATGACAGCAGTACCCGCACCTCGGGCAGCGCGGTGGTGACGACGCCCTCGGCGGCGTCGGCCCCGGCTTCGCGCAGGGTCCAGACATCGCGGGCAAGGCCAAAGACCACCGCGTCATGCAGCCTGATTTCCGCTTCGACCGGGCCCGACGCGCCCAAGGGCACGGCGATATCGACGGCGATCCAGCGCAATTCCTGTGCCGCCCCCGCGCCGGACCCCGGCCCGCCGATCAGCCAGCCACCATCGCGGCGGATTTCCAGATGCAGCCTGACACTGCGCTCTTCGGTCAGCGATGGCAGCGGATCAAGCGCGATAGCCCCAAGTTCGACCGCCACATGGCCCGAAACGGACAACCCGCCACTGGTGGGGGCAATCGGTAAAAGCAGGCCGAACCCGGCGCCGGTCACGGTGGCCCCGGCTTCGTAAACGGCTTGTTCGACCGCGCGTTCGCTCAGCCCTGCGGCGGCGGCGGCGGTCAGACCGGCCCGAATGGCGGACCGATCAAAGGCGCCGTAAGCACAATGCAGGTCCAACCCCGCCCCCGCCGCGGTCGGCAGGTTGACGGGTGGGCTAAGCTCGGCAGCGGGATCGGCAAAGCGGGATAGCCCGGACAATGCCCCGAAGGCCGCGCGGGCAAAGCCAAGCGCATCGTCATCCGGTTCGCTCGCATCCTCGGGCGGCAAAAGGCCCAGGAACGTGCGCAAGGCTTCCGCGCCGGGGTTCAGGTCGAAGATGGAAAACGCCACCGGGGACAGGGGCATCCCAAGGGTCAGAAGCCGGCTGACCGACCCTGCCCCGACATTTTCGGCGGCCAACCAGGCGGCATGAGCGCCAGCAGCATCGGCCACCACCGCCACATCACCGCCCGCGGTCGAGAACGCGGCGAAGATCCGCGCCAACCGGGCCGCCTGCCCGCCCGTGCCATCGGGATCGCCTGACAAAAGCGCCACATCCGCACGCGGACCCAGCGCGATGAACCATTCACCCGTCGCGGCAACCGGGGCTTCGAAGGTTTCGGGCGCGCGTCCTGCTGGGCGCAGGTCGATCCGACGATCTTCGGGCGCGGTATCGAAGGGAAACGCGTCAGCCTCGCGTGCGACGGCCACATGCAGGATCGTGCCGGGCAAGGCGCCGAACACTGCATCCAGATCAACGGCTTCGCGCAGCCCGGTGCTGGCGACATTGGGCATCTCGTGCCGAGTCGCGCCGGTTGGAAGGGTCTCGGGCGGGGCAATCAGGCCGTCGGTGCCCGACAGCCGGGCCTCAAGCGCCTCTATCCCGGCGGCCAGCGCATCGATCCGGGCATTTGTCTGGCTCAACCCCTCACGCGTGGCAAGTTCGACCACGATCCCGGCGGCCAGCGTGGCCGCATCAAGCGGCGCGTCATCCGGTCGCCACAGCCTGAGCGCTTCGGACAGAACCAGCCCGTCCCCCTGCACCGCGCGCCCCGGCATGGTCCAAAGCCCAAGCGACGGGCCACCAAGATCCGGCGCAAGATCAAGCCGCAAGGGATCGGTCGGCGCACCCCGTCCGGTCAGCGCGCCAAACCGGTCGCGACTGCCTGACAGCACCCGCCCCAAGGGTTCAAGCACCTTGCGCAACGACCCGCCCGGATCGCTGATCAACCGACCCAGCCAGGCGCGCAGCGCAGCATCGGGATCGGCAATCAGGTCAGACAGGGCCAGACGGTTGATCGCGGTATTTTCTGCCAGGACACCCGCCCGGCGCCAGCCGATCGCGGTCAGGATGTCAACCGCCCACGGCGTGGCGACGGACGCCCCCAAAAGGCCGATCAGTTCCTCTATCGCGTCCCATTGTTCCGGGGACAGGGCGTCAAAGCCCTGATCGAAATCCGGGATATCCAGCGGAATCTCGATCTCACTGACGATCAACGCGGGGTTGGGGGCGGCGAAGCCGACCGACAGGCCGTCCGTCGCGCGCCACCCGAACCGGGCGCTGACCCGGTCTGCGGCGATGGCCAACGGATCATCCCCCAAGGCGGTGCGCCGGGTGCCTCGCCCACGGGCGTCGATGGTCAGGGTGATATCGGCGGCAAAGGCGGCGTCGGGGGCGGCAAGGTCCGCGCGCATGATCAGGATATCAAGGCTGGTGTCCAGCACCGTACAGCGCGCGCCCAGGTCCGACTGGGTTGCGGTGATCCCGACCGCCACTTCGATCACGCCCGGATCGGGCTGACGCAGCAGCAACGCCACCGGTCCGGTGATCCCGATGCGCCATGGGGTCTCGACGCTGCCATCCCCGGTCACGGGGTCGCCAACCACCGCGGCATCGGCCAGAAGCCCGCGCAGGGCACCCAGAACCTCGGGGATATCGCCGGCATGACTGCCGAGTATGCCCAGCCAATGGGCCCGCACAGCCGCCAGCGGGTCGGCCAGAAACGCGGTCAGGTCCAAGGTCGGCAGACCGGGCGCACCATCAGGCGGCGCTATGCCCAGAAGGACCGAGATCGCCGTGCCCGGCGGGCCAAGCTGCGCCAGAAGGTCCGCAATCACATCACCGATCAGCGTCGTGCCGACCTCGGCAATGGCGTCGGGCGTGGACAGGTCCAGAACCTCGTAGGTATTGCCAGCAATCACCACCTGATCCAGCGCAAGGATCGCAATCGGCTGGCGCAACGGGCCAAGGGCAATGCCTGCCCGCAACGCTTCGATGCCGGGATCACCCGCAAGGATCGGGACGCCCGAGCTGCCCAACCGCAACTGCGCCGACAACGCGGGCACGGCAACCGAAGCGCCGGTGCCAAGATCAAGCTTCAGAAGGTCCGCAACCACTTCGACCCGCGCATTGCCCTGCGTGACGCCAAACGAGATCGAAGGGGTCACAACCGGGCGCCCGGTCGGCCCCGTCACCACCGCGATCTGCAAATCCACGCTGACCCCGCCGCCCAGATCAATGGCAAGCGTGTCACCCGACAGGTTTGCCGCGCCGCCGATCAGGTCCGCCGCCGCGCCCATCCAGGCCGTCTTGGCGCCAGCGTCGCCCATGAGCGATGCAAACCAGTCCGCCAGCACCCCCGGCCCCTGATTGACCAGCCCTTCGATGGGAAGCGGCGGCACGGACCCGGCAAGCCCCAGAAGCTCGGCCAGAGCGGTGATTTCGGGCGTCGCGCCGCCATCCGCCATCGCCTGAATGATGCCAAGGATCAGCTCCAGCGCCGCTTCGTCGAGCGTATCGAGATCAGACACCGAAAGCGCGAAATCACGCGGCGCCGCAAACCCCGGCAGGAACAGCCCGCCAAGGGTCAGCGCCACAGACGGATCACCATCCCCCGCTGCGGTCGGCGTGGTGAAGGCCAGACCGATGGCGCGCAATCCCGCCGCCCCGCTGGGCGGGTTGGGGTCAACGACAATCTCGCTGGCCAGAATGATCTTGCCGCCGGGATGGCCGATCAGAACCGGGTCAGGCACCGAGTGACCTTCTTTCGCCGCCCGGAACAGCGGCACGAAGAACGAGGTTGCGGTGTCGGGATCGGTGGTTTTCAACCGCACGCCAAGGCCGATGTGAACCTCGGTCGCTGGCGCGTCGTCAATCACGAAATAGAAGGTGGCCGCATCATCGTCGCTGGCGACGATCGGCAGCCATTGGTGCCCCTCGCCATCAATCTCGGTCTCGCCCTCCAGCAGCCGGTCCATGACCGCCAGCAGCGCCTCGCGTTGGGTGTCGTTGGCAAGCATGGTTTTCAGATAGGCAATCGGATCGGCCAGCCAGTCTTCGTTCAGCGCGCCGTTGTCGCCCGCAAATCCAAGCGCCTTCAGGACGTCTTCCAGATCTCCGAAATCGGCGGCATCAAGGCTCATGGCGCCC
>JAUHWP010000108.1 GCA_030424645.1 Alphaproteobacteria bacterium | reverse complement strand
AGGAATGCGGCTGCGCCCATGACGGGCGGCATGATCTGACCGTTCACGGACGATGCAACCTCGACCGAGCCGGCCTTTTCAGCCGAGAAACCAACACGCTTCATCAGCGGAATGGTGAACGTGCCGGTGGTCACAACATTTGCGATCGACGAACCCGAGATCAGGCCGGTGGCGGCCGAACCGACAACCGCCGCTTTCGCAGGGCCGCCGCGCAGGTGGCCCAGAGCGCCGAACGCCATTTTGATGAAGTAGTTACCCGCGCCCGCCCGGTCCAGAAGCGCACCGAACAGCACGAACAGGAACACGAACTTGGTGGACACGCCCAGCGCGATGCCGAACACACCTTCGGACGTGATCCACATATGGCTCATCGCTTTTCGCAAGCTGGCACCGGCCCAGCGGATCTGATCGGGCACGACCTCGGACGAGCCGAAGAATACATACAAAAGGAAGACCACCGCCAGGGCGACCATCACCGGGCCCAGCGTGCGATAGGCCGCCAGGAACAGAAAGCCCAGCGCAATCAGCGATATGATCGCGTCGGTATCATCCGCCAGACCGCCATTTCCGACGATCTTGTTGTAAAAGAAATACCCATACATGGCGAGCAACGCGCCCCCCACACCATGGATCCAGTCATACCACGGAATGCGATCCCGCGGGCTGGACTTGAACAGCGGATAGGCCATGGCCGCCAGGAAGATCGCGAAAGCCAGGTGGATCTGGCGCGAGTTGTTGATCAGATCACCGGGCAGCACATAAGGTGCCACGGGCGAGGCCAAGAGCACCTGAAAGATCGACCAGACCAGGGCGACCCCTGCAATCATCAACCCAACCGGCCCGTGCGGGCTGCGGGCACCCGTATCGCTGGCGGCGACCAGCTCCTGAAGTTCTTCTTCGCTAAGCGCGCGTTCTTCCTTTGTGGACATCTGTCCCTCCCTTGGCTGCCCCGATATTCTTGTGGCAGCCCACACTGGTTCCTATGGTCGTCAATTGCCCGGTCTTGGCGCCGGGTCAGAGGAGGTTTTGGGGGCAGCGCACCGCCCCCAAAAGGTTTGCCCAGATCAGATTACTCGATCAGACCTTTTTCTTTGTAGTATTTCTCGGCCCCTGCGTGCAGTGGCGCGGACAGACCGGCCGACGCCATTTCTTTCGGGTCGAGATTGGCGAAGGCGGGGTGCAGCCCTTTGAAGTCTTCGAAGTTCTCAAAGACCGACGACACGACGGCATAGACCGCATCTTCCGACACCTGGTCCGAGCTGACGAAAGTGGCACCCACACCGAAGGTCATTGTATCTTCATCATTGCCGCGATACATGCCGCCGGGAATGGTGGCGGTGCGATAGAACGGGTTGTCTTCGACCAGCTTGTTCACCACGTCACCGGCCACTTCAACCAGCACGGAATCGCACGCGGTGGTGGCTTCCTGGATCGACCCCGAGGGGTGACCAACGGTGTAAACCATGGCGTCGATCTGGTTGTCGCACAGGGCCGCCGATTGCTCGGCCGCTTTCAGCTCGGTCGCCAGTGCGAAATCGCCAGTGGTCCAGCCCATGGCTTCCAGCAGCACTTCCATCGTGCCGCGCTGCCCCGATCCGGGGTTGCCGATATTGACGCGCTTGCCCTTCAGATCCTCGAAGGTCTTGATGCCGCTGTCAGCCCGCGCCACGACGGTGAAGGGTTCCGGGTGCACCGAGAACACGGCGCGCAGCCCTTCGAACGGCCCGGTTTCTTCGAATTGCGAGGTGCCGTTATAGGCGTGGTACTGCCAGTCCGATTGGGCAACGCCAAACTCCAGCTCGCCTTCGCGAATGGTGTTGATGTTGTAAACCGACCCGCCGGTCGATTCCACCGAGCAGCGCACGCCGTGATCCTTGCGCCCCTTGTTCACCAAACGACAGATCGCGCCGCCGGTCGGGTAATACACACCCGTCACACCGCCGGTGCCGATGGTGATGAATTCCTCGGCCATGGCGGCCGGGGCCAGAACCGCCGTGGCGGCAACCCCGGCAAATGCTAGTTTAAACCTGTTCAACATCACTATACTCCCTTGTGTTGATGTTCTGATGTTATTCGGACCACACCTCGGCCAGTTGCCGATTGCGCAGTTCGACTTCCGCAATACGCTCTTGTGCCGCAGCACCCGAGCGCCCGACAACCATTCCGATGATCGTTTCGATCAGGAACAAGGTTGTCACGTAGGATGAATAGAAATTGGCGCTGTCCGCCGCGACCACGAAGCTGACCGACGCATATTCCAGCGCCGGGCAGGCATGGGTGTCGGTGATGACAATCACGAATACGCCCAGCTTGTGGGCCAGCCGGGCCGCCTTGATCACGTTCGATGCGAAAGGCGGCTTGGTCACGATCAACAGCGCATCGCGCCCGTCCAGCCCGGACAAGGCCCCGCCCAGCGACGCCCCCATACGATTGGCCAGAAGCCAGTTGTCGGCGCAGAAATTCGCCATATAAGACATGTATTCCACGATACCGGTCGACCCCAACGCCCCAAGAAGCAACACCTTGCGCGCGTTCACCAGCACGTCGACGCAATGCTCAAGGTCCTTTTGGTCCAGTGATGCCAGCGCATGGTTGAGGTTGGACTGACACGCCGCGAAATGGGTGTCGATGAACCGATTCTGGCCATCGTCATGCTGCTTCTGAAGCTCTTCGGCCCGCTGCGCGAAATTGTTGACGCGACGGTCGATCTTGTCGCGCATTTCTTCGCGAAGTTCTTCGAAATCTTCATAATCCAGCGCCTTGGCCAGCCGCGAGAACGCGGCGGGGGACACGCCGCTGTTGCGCGACACGGTGCGCAGGGGGCGGGTCACAACATCCAGCGGGTTGGCCACAAGGAAATCCGCAGCGCTGCGCAACGCATCGCTGAGGTCGGCGTAAGCCAGTGCAAGCCTCTTTTCGAAGCGTTTCTCCAAATTGCCCCCCTGATTGGACAATTTCAGTGTTCCCTTTGTTTCACACGTTGTCAAATGCCGATTTTTTTGTTTCAATGGCATCGAATTTCAGAGGGCACCATGTCACACGTCTTTCCCCGTCACACCAAAGCCATTCCCCCCATCGCCGCAAAGGGGGATGGTGTCTATATCATTGATTCCAATGGGAATAAATACCTGGACGGATCAGGCGGGGCGGCTGTGTCCTGCCTGGGTCATTCCGACCCGGACGTGATCGAAGCGATCAAGACACAGGTCGATCAACTGGCCTTTGCCCATACCGGGTTCCTGTCCTCCGCCCCCGCAGAATCACTGGCGGACCGTCTGATCGCCCACGCCCCAGCGGGAATCGAGCGGGTCTATTTCGTGTCAGGCGGGTCGGAAGCCGTTGAAAGCGCGCTGAAGCTGGCGCGGCAATACATGATTGAAACAGGCCAGCCGCAGCGCACGCGGTTCATCTCTCGGCGGCAAAGCTATCACGGCAACACGCTGGGCGCGCTTGGCACCGGTGGCAATGAATGGCGACGCGCGCCGTTTGCCCCGGTGATGGTCTCGGCCTCGCATATTTCGCCCTGCTACGAATACCGGCTGCGGCGCGAGGATGAAACGCAAGAGGAATACGGCCTGCGCGCCGCCAACGAGCTTGAGGCCGAATTGCTGCGCCAGGGGCCGGAAAATGTCATTGGCTTCATCGCCGAACCCGTGGTAGGGGCGACCGCTGGCGCCGTGCCCGCCGTGCCCGGGTATTTCAGACGCATTCGCGAGATTTGCGATCAGTATGGCATCCTGTTGATCCTGGACGAGGTCATGTGCGGCATGGGGCGCACCGGCACCCTGTTTGCCTGCGAGCAGGACGGCATCGCCCCCGATATCGTCACCATCGCCAAGGGTCTGGGGGCAGGCTATCAGCCGATTGGCGCGATGCTGTGTTCCGGCAGGATCTATGCGGCAATCGAAAGTGGCAGCGGCTTTTTCCAGCACGGGCACACCTATATCGGCCACCCCACCGCCTGTGCCGCCGCCGACGCGGTGGTGCGCAAGCTGACCGATGGCGGCCTGGCCGCGCGCTCGGCCCGGATGGGCGAAACTCTGATGACGGCCCTGACCGACGCGTTCGGCCAGCACCCGCATATCGGCGATATCCGAGGGCGCGGCATGTTCCGCGGGCTCGAGATTGTCGAGGACCGCGAAACCAAGACCCCCTTCGCGCCCGAGAAGGGCATCGCCGCAAAGCTGAAGAAACAGGCCTTTGCCAACGGGCTGATCTGTTACCCGATGGGGGGCACGATTGACGGGCAACAGGGCGACCACGTGTTGCTGGCCCCGCCCTTCATCATCACCGAAGCGCAGATCGACGAGTTGGTCGGAAAGCTGTCCAAAACCTTTGCCGAAGTGCTATGACCGCACTGCCCGCCCTGATGGTGGCCCCGAACGGCGCGCGGCTGACAAAGGCCGATCACCCGGCGCTGCCGATGACCTTGCCTGAAATCATCGCCACCGCGCGCGACTGCCATGCAGCCGGGGCCGATGGTCTGCACCTTCATTTGCGCGATGCAGACGGCGGGCATCTTCTGGATGCGGGCGCCTATCGCGAGGCGGTGCAGGAACTGGCCGCACAGGTGCCTGACATGGCCGTGCAGATCACCACCGAAGCCGTCGGAATGTATGACCCACCCCATCAGCGGCAGGTGGCAGTGCAATCAGGGGCGGCTATGGTATCAGCCTCGATCCGCGAGCTGTGTCGCGACCCCGTCAATGTCACCCACGCGTTTTACGATGACTGCGCGGCGCAAGGCATTGCGATCCAGCATATCCTTTACGACCGGGCCGATGGTGAGTTGCTGACCCGAACCCTGTCGCCGGACCTGTTGTCGGCGCCCGACCTGCAACTCTTGTTCGTGCTGGGGCGCTATGCGGCGGATCAGAACTCGGATCCGCGGGATCTGGATACGTTTCTGGACTGGATGGGGGCGCAGGACCTCACCCCCGACTGGGCCGTCTGTGCCTTCGGGCAGGGGGAAACGGCATCGCTGGTCTATGCCGCCCAACGCGGTGGAAAATGCCGTGTGGGGTTCGAAAACGCCCGCATGCACGCCGATGGGCGCGTGGCGAACGACAATGCAGAACGTGTCAGGGCGGTGCACGATGCCATCCGCCACCTGCCGCCCGGAGCATGAGGGGCAACCTGTCTGCGCGTCGGACAAGGTGCCGTTACGGCAACCTGACATTATGATTGCACGGCGCGACAGGATTGATCACCTTTCGGCGCAAGTGTCTGGTAAACCCGTCAGAGTGCACCTAGCTAACATGTTCACACCGCATCGGGCGACTTCAGACCACAGGGCTTACAAAGGACAGATTGATGCCGAACGACGACCTGCCGGATTTGAACGGGCAACTGAAATTCGAAGACGACAAGGGGGCCGGTCGGTCCAAATGGCTGGCTGCGATATTCGCCCTTGTGCTGGTCGGCTGGATGGGCAGCGGATACATCCTGCCATCACAACCCACCCAGGAAGAGGCCGAAGACCCCGCACCACGGGCCGTCGCGGTCGCGGTCATGGCATCCGAAGCCGAAGATGTGGAACTTGTGCTGATCTCTGAAGGTCAGTCGATCCCGGATCGGGACACCAAGATCACGTCGAAAGTCAGCGGCGAGGTGGTCTCGGTCGCCACGGGGCGCGGCGACCTTGTCGCCGCCGGTCAGGAAATCGGACGTCTTGATGCAGCCACCATCGAGGCCCAGCTGGTGCAGGCGCAGACCCAACTTGAACAAGCGACCAGTGATCTTCAGAAGTCGACATCGCTGCAACAAAGCGGGATCACCACCGAAGATCGCGTCTTGCAGGCGCGGGCGGCCAAGGCTTCGGCCGAAGCCGCGGTGGCCGCGGCGCAGGAACAGCTTGAAAACACGGTGATCCGCGCGCCCTTCGCGGGACGGCTGAACGACATGACGCTGGACGAAGGCGAATTCGTGAACAGCGGCGATGTGGTGGCCGAGCTTCTGGACAACAACCCGCTGACGATCGTCGTGCAGGTGCCCCAACAGACCTTGTCGCGGCTGGAGATCGGTCAAACCGCCAATGTGTCGTTCATCACCGGCGAGCTGCGCACCGGCACGGTGGCCTTCATCGGCGCCAATGCCGACAGCCAGACCCGAACCTTTCGCGTCGAGATCACCGTCGACAACCCCAACAGCGATATGCCCGCAGGCCTGAGCGCCCGCATTGCCATTCCGACCGGCAGCGCGCGTGGCCATTTCATATCGCCAGCCATCCTGTCGCTGGGCACGGATGGCGAGTTGGGGATCAAGACCGTCACCGGCAACAACACCGTCCAGTTTGTGCCGGTGTCGATCGTACGGGCCCAAACCGACGGGATCTGGGTTACGGGCCTGCCTGAGCGCACAGATATCATCACAGTGGGCCAGGGTTTCGTCAACGCAGGCGATATGGTCGATCCGCGCCCCGCTGAGGCCCCCACCGCCACCGGGGTCACCCAATGAAAGCCCTGATCACAGCCGCGTTCAATCGCAGCAAGGTCGTGCAGCTTTTGCTGGTGTTCCTGCTGATCATCGGCGCCTTCGCCTATTACGCGATCCCCAAGGAAAGCAACCCCGAGGTCCCGATCCCGATCGTCTATGTCTCGACCGGGCTGGACGGGATCTCGCCCGAGGATGCCGAAGACGTTCTGATCGGCCCGATGGAAACCGAGTTTGCGTCGCTGAACGGCCTGAAATCCATGACCGCGCGGGCCAGCGAGGGCCATGCCAGCGTGCAACTGGAATTCGAACCGGGGTTCAATGCGGACGAAGCCCTGCAAAAGGTGCGCGAAGCGGCGGACAAGGCGGAAAACGATCTGCCGCAGGACGCGCGACTGACGGTGACCGAAATCAACACGGCCCTGTTTCCGATCCTGACGGTGATCCTGTCCGGCCCGGTGCCCGAACGCACCCTGAACGACCTCGCGGACGATCTGAAAGACGACATCGAAGCGTTGGGCGGCGTGCTTGAGGTCGATATCGGCGGCAAGCGCGAGCAGTTGCTTGAGGTCCTGATCGACTCCACCGTGTTCGAAACCTACAACATCACGTTCGAGGAACTGATCGGCTCGATCAACCGTAACAACCAGTTGATCGCGGCAGGCGCCATCGAAAGCGAAGCCGGGCGTCTTGTGCTGAAAGTGCCGGGCCTGATCGAAAACATGTCCGATGTGATGGAGCTTCCGGTGCTGGTGCGCGGTCAGACCGTCGTGACTTTCGCCGATGTGGCAACCATTCGCAGGACGTTCAAAGATCCAAGCGGCTTTGCCCGGATCGACGGCCAGCCCGCCTTGGCGCTTGAGATCAAGAAACGCGTGGGCGCCAATATCATCGAAACCGTGGCCGAAGTGCGCGGTGTCATCGGCGCGGCGCAGGCCGGTTGGCCCGACAGCGTCCATATCAGCTATACGCTGGATGAAAGCGAGCAGGTGAAATCCATGCTCTCGGACCTTGAGGCGAACGTCATCGCCGCCATCATCCTTGTGATGATCGTGGTGGTCTATGCGCTTGGTCTGCGCTCGTCCCTGCTGGTGGGGCTGGCCATTCCCGGCGCGTTCCTGACCGGGGTCGCAGGGCTTTACTTCATGGGCTACACGATGAACATCGTGGTCCTGTTCTCACTGATCCTTGTGGTCGGGATGCTGGTTGACGGGGCGATCGTGACCGTCGAACTGGCCGACCGTTACCTGCACGAAGGGCAGTCGTCGAAACAGGCCTATGCCGAAGCCGCCAAGCGCATGGCGTGGCCGATCATCGCCTCGACCGCCACCACCTTGTGCGTGTTCTTCCCGCTTCTGTTCTGGTCGGGCACGGTGGGCGAGTTCATGAAATTCCTGCCGATCACCGTGATCATCACCCTGGCGGCCTCTTTGTTCATGGCGCTGATCTTCATCCCTGTCGTTGGCGGCCTGATTGGCAAGCAACAACGCCAGTCGGCAAAATCGAAGGCCCAGCATTACGCCGCCGAACGCGGCGATCCGCGCAGCATGACCGGTTTCATGGGGGCCTATGTGGGGCTGTTGAAATGGTCGATCAAACGTCCCGGCGTCACCCTCAGCTTCGCGGTGATTGCCCTGATCTCATCCTTCGTCGCCTATGGATCGCTTGGCAATGGCCTGACCTTCTTCCCCGAGGTCGAACCCGATTACGCGCAGGTCGAAGTGCGGGCCAAGGACAATTTCTCGGTCTATGAACAGGACGCACTGGTGCGGCAGGTCGAAGCGAAGCTGTCGGATTACGACGAGATCGCCAGCATCTATGCCCGCTCGGGTGGCGGGCGCGACGGCAGCGATGCCATCGGGTCCTTGCAGCTTGAACTGGCCGAATGGGACACCCGCCGCCCGGTCGCCGACATCGCCGAAGATATCCGCACCGATGTGGCCACCATTCCGGGGATTGACGTGCAGGTGCAGACCGCCGTCGCCGGCCCCGGCGGTGGCAAGCCGGTGAACCTTGAGGTGGCGTCGAACATCCCGGAAGATCAACAGGCCGGCGTTGCGCTGCTGATCGACGCGATGGAGCGTCTGGGCGGCTTCACCGACATCGTGGAAACCAGCGCCTCGCCCGGTGTGGAATGGCAGATCGCCATCGACCGGTCCGAAGCGGCACGCGCAGGCGCCGATGTGGCCATTCTGGGTCAGGCCGTGCAATTGCTGACACAGGGTATTACGGTGGCCAATTATCGCCCCACCGATACGGACGGCGAGGTGGACATCGTCGTCCGCTTTCCCGCCAGTGACCGCACCCTGGCCGAATTGCAGAACCTGCGGGTGCCGACCACCGCGGGCCTGGTGCCCATTTCCAACTTTGTCTCGTTCGAGCCGGCACCGCGCAGCGGTCTGATCACCCGGATAGATCAGGAACGTGTGATCTCGATCTCGGCGGATGTGGCGCCGGGTGTTCTGGTCAACGACCAGATCCTTGCCCTGCAAGCCGAGCTGACCAGGATCGACCTGCCCGACAGTGTCGAAGTGAAATTCGGCGGCGAGGCCGAGGAACAGGCCGAGGCGATGAGCTTCCTGATCGCCGCGTTCTTTTCCGCCATCGGGCTGATGTTCCTGATCCTGCTGACCCAGTTCAACAGCTTCTGGCAAGCCTTCGTGGTGATGTCTGCCATCGTCTTTTCCATCGCGGGCGTGCTTCTGGGGCTGATGATCACCGGGCGGCCCTTTGGCGTCGTGATGGGCGGGATCGGTGTGATCGCGCTGGCCGGGATCGTGGTGAACAACAACATCGTCCTGATCGATACCTATAACGAGTTGAAGGCCGCGGGTGCCTCGCCCTACGAAGCCGCGTTGCGCACCGGTGCCCAGCGTTTGCGCCCGGTTGTCCTGACCTCGGTCACAACCGCGCTTGGCCTGATGCCCATGGTGATCGGGCTGAACATCAACTTCTTCACCCGCGAAATCGTCTATGGCGCGCCTTCGACCCAATGGTGGACCGAACTGTCCAGCGCCATCGCGGGCGGGTTGGTGTTTGCAACCGTGCTGACCCTGATCGTCACGCCTTCAATGCTGGTGCTGGGCGAAAAGCGCGCGACGCGGGCGGTGGCCAAAGGGGCGGCGCACCCCGCGGAATGACCGGGCTGCGCTAAACGGGCGCCCCTGCAAAGGGCGCCAGCGCGATGCCGCTCTGATCAAGCGCCCGTCGCACCTCGGTCGCGATTGCCACGGCGGTGGGCGTGTCACCATGCAGGCAGATGGTGTCGATCCGGGTCGGGATACGCTTGCCGCTTTCAGTGATGATCGCCCCCTCGCGAACCATATCGACCATCCGCGCACCCGCTTCGGCGGGATCGTGAATAACCGCGCCCGGCAGGCTGCGGTCAACCAGCGTTGCATCGTCGTTATAGGCACGGTCGGCGAATATCTCGCACGCCGTGGCGCACCCAAGATCGTGGGCGGCCGCCTGTTGCGCCGTGCCCGCCAGCACCATGACGATCAGATCCGGGGCAATGGACAGCGCCGCCTCATAGCAGGTCCGCGCCATATCCGCATCTTCGGCGGCCATGTTTGCCATCGCGCCGTGCAGCTT
>JAUHWP010000006.1 GCA_030424645.1 Alphaproteobacteria bacterium | reverse complement strand
GCCGCAGCGGCCCTGCGGTGATCTGGAAATAGTCATAGTCGCCGGGCTGGTCGAACGCGCAAAGGTATTGAAAATGCAGCCGGAAAAAACGCCAGCGCAATTCGCGCCAGCGCGCAGGGCTAAGCGTCTTCGAAAACGCAGCAGACAGCACCAGCGGCCAGCGCTTGCCCGCCTCGGGCGCCACGCCTGACACGGCCACGGGGTCGCACAAGGCAAAGGCGCAGCCATCGCCGGGAGCGCTGACGTCGATCCATGGTATTTTGGTCTGGACACTTAAGTCATGCAGATCGCGCCTGAGCCGGTCCGCGTCGGGCAGGAAACTGACCATCGGCACCACCTGCCCAAGGCTCAGAAACGCCAGGGCCGGGCCGTCATCCGGCACCCGCCCTGCGCGCAGCAGGTCAGCCAGAATGGACACGCCCAGATGCGCGCCCGAGCTGTGCCCGACCACCAGAACCTCGTCCACATCGGATCGCAGCGCCTCGGCGATCATGTCGGAAAACAGGGCGATGCGGGCCTCAAGCTCGGGCGGGTTGGCCCCTTTCGCACGCGCCGAATAGGCATAATCGTGCATCAGGTAATAGACATAGAGCCTGTTATCGACCTTGCGAAACCAGCCCAGCAGCACCACGACCGTGGCGGCAAAACCGACCCAGTAGCTGATCGCCATGGCCTCGGCCCGGAAGGTCAGATGACCGGCAAAAAACGCGGCGACATGACCAAGAATATGCCCAAGCAGCAGCGCAAGGATCAGTTGCAGGATCAACATGCCCACAGGATAAAGCGCCGCGATGACCGGACCCTTGCGCAGCCGCATCAACCGCCAGAGCGTGCCCGTGGCAATATAGGTCCAGGCCGTGCGTGCCATCAGCATATAGGTCTGCGCGATGTTCAGCTTCATGCTATCGCGCACGATATCGGCCCAGAACAGCACATCGAATTCGGCCTCGGTCTCGGCCCCATCCATCCTGCCCGTTACCTGCCAGCCATAAGTGCCCGGCCCCTGCCGTCCGATCAGTTCGATCCGATAGCCCGAGATCGCCGCCTGCGCCGCCCCTTCCTTGCGATACAGCTCGCGGTATCTGCGCGGATGAATCGGGTCGTAACCGGGGATATAGAACACCCGGCGGCGACGCACATGTGCTGTCTTTTCTGACGAAGGGGCGTCGTTAGCTGTCATTAGCCCGGCCTGACTGTTTCACTTGCAGGCTAGACGAAAAAACGGGCGAAATTAAGCCCTTATCTGGCACAACAATCGTCAGCCAAGGGCGGACATCGCCGGAAATGTCTCAAGCAACCAATACGAGAAGCGTGAAAACCCGCCGGTCAGCATCATAAGCCCGATGGTCCAGAGCAAAAGCCCCATGATCCGTTCGATCCGCGCCATGTGCCGCTTCATGAAATTCATCACGCCGGTCATGCGGGGAAAGAACGCGGCGACCAGCAGGAATGGGATGCCCAGCCCGGCGGCATAGATCGCCAGAAGCGTTGTGCCACGCGTGACAGACCCTTCGGACGCGGCAAGGGACAGGATCGCGCCCAGTTGCGGCCCGATGCAGGGTGTCCAGCCGAAGGCGAAGGCAAGCCCCAGAAGATAGGCGCCAAAGGCGCTGCCGCCCTGATCGCCCGCGTCCATCCGGGCCTCGCGGTTCAGGAAAGGGATCGAGATGACGCCCAGGAAATGCGCCCCGAACACCATCACAACGATGCCTGCGAAGGTTGCGAAAAGCTGTTGATTTTGCAGGAAAAACGCCCCGAAGGCCGAGGCCGCAAAACCGAGGAACAGAAAGACGGTGGACAGACCCATGACAAAGAACAGTGCGGCGAGGGTCGCCTTGCGCGCGGCACTCCGCCCCTCGCTCATCTCGCCCATGCTCACGCCGGACATATAGGCCAGATAAGGCGGCACGATGGGCAGCACACAGGGGCTGAGGAAGCTCAGGATTCCCGCCACAAAGGCGATGATCAGGGCCGGCAGCAGGCTGGCGTCGATAAGGTCAAATCCAAACATACCCCCACATAGCGCGGGAATTGCGTGCCGTCACCTGCCGGATCGTCACAACTGCGCGACAAATTGGTGCACCCGGCAACCGGACGGCCAATGGACAGCCGCGCCCCAAACGCCTATGGGAAGGTATGACATTCGACGACGATCTGGATGCGCTGGGGCTTTTGTGTCCCCTGCCCGTGTTGAAGGCCCGCAAGCGATTGAAATCGCTTGGGAAGGGGCAAGTTCTGCGCCTTCAGGCGACCGACCCGGCGGCGGTGATCGACGTGCCGCATTTCTGTGCTGAACAGGGTCACGAATTGCTGGCGCAGGAAGACCACGGTGCCGCCACCCATTACTTTATCCGCAAGGGCTGAGGTGACATCAAAAGGCCGGGCATGATGCCCGGCCCTTCTGGTTCAGTGGCTTACTTGCCCAGCGACCACCACCCCTTGCGCTTGGGCTTGGGCGGTTCATCGGATTTCGCCTCGGGCTCGGGGGCCGCGCTGGCGAGTGCGGGTTCCGGCGCCTTCTCGGGGGCCTTCTCCGGGGCAGGCGCGGCGTCGGCTGGCGCCGATGTGTCGCCCGCAGTCTCGTCCGCCTTTTTCTTGCGCGCGGTCGTGGCCCGTTTGCGCGGCGCCTTCTTGGGTTTTTCCTCGACCTCGGGCGCGGCCTCTTCGGCTATAGGAGCATCCTCGCCCGCCTCGTCCTTGGCCTTCTTGGCGCGGGACTTGCGCGCGGGTTTCTTGGGGGCATCCTCGGCCTCGGCGTCGGCCTTGGCATCATCGGTCGCAACCTCTTCCGCCTTCGCCTTTGTGGCCCGTTTGCGCGGTGCGCGCTTGGGTTTCGGCTTCTCCTCCGGCTCGGCGTCCGCCACCTCGGATGGCTCCTCAGCCGGGGCGTCGGCAGCCGCGGCGGCCTCGTCATCGGCTTTCTTCGACCGGCGGCGCGGGGCGCGTTTGCGCTTGGGCTTATCCTCGCTGTCTTCGGCAGGGGTTTCGGCCTCGGCCTCCGTTGCCGCGTTGTCCTTGGCCTCTTCCGCCGCGCCGTTCTCATCCGACGCGTCACCGTTCCGGTTTTCCTGCCGCGTATCGTCCCCGTTGGACGACCGGCGACGACGACGGCGGCGGCGGCGTTTCTTCGGCTTCTGTTCTTCCTCGGCGGTGTCGTCGGACAGCACCTCGGCCTCCTCGACGTCATCCAGATCGTCCATCAGCGAGGCATCGACCGACACGACCGGCGCGGTCGCATCCGGCACGGTGCGGGTGGCGGTCTTGAACTTCTCGATCGAATAGTCGGGCGAGATCAGGAACGGATCGGCTTCGATCCGCACCGCCATGCCATAACGCGCTTCGATCTGCGCGATGTGCTCGCGCTTGTTGTTCATCAGGAAGTTCACGATGCCGACCGGGGCTTTCACCAGAACCTCGCGCGAACGGCGGCGCACGCCTTCTTCCTCAAGCTGGCGCAGGATGTTCAGGGCCAGGTTGTCGTCGGACCGGATCAGACCGGTGCCGTGGCAGTGGTTGCAGGGCTGGGTCGTCGCCTCGATCATGCCGGGGCGCAGACGCTGGCGCGACATTTCGGCCAGACCGAAGCCCGAGATACGACCCACCTGGATACGCGCACGGTCCGTTTTCAGCTTGTCTTTCAGACGCTTTTCAACCGCGTTGTTGTTGCGGCGTTCTTCCATGTCGATGAAGTCGATCACGATCAGCCCGGCAAGGTCACGCAAACGCAACTGCCGCGCCACTTCTTCCGCCGCTTCAAGGTTGGTCTTCAGCGCCGTTTCCTCGATCGAGCCTTCCTTGGTGGCCCGGCCCGAGTTCACGTCGATGGCCACCAAGGCCTCGGTCACGCCGATCACGATGTAACCGCCGGATTTCAACTGCACCGTGGGGCTGAACATCCCCGACAGATAGCTTTCGACCTGATAGCGCGCGAACAGCGGCATCTGATCCTGGTAAAGCTTCACGTTCTTGGCATGGGACGGCATGATCATCTTCATGAAGTCCTTGGCGGTGCGATAACCCGCCTCGCCTTCCACGAACACCTCGTCGATCTCGCGCGAATACAGGTCGCGGATCGAGCGTTTGATCAGGTTGCCTTCTTCATAAATCTTCGCCGGTGCGGTCGAATTCAGCGTGAGTTCGCGAATCTGTTCCCACAGCCGTTGCAGATATTCGTAATCGCGCTTGATTTCCGACTTGGTGCGCTTGGCGCCCGCGGTGCGCACGATCAGGCCCGCGCCCTTCGGCACGTCGATGGCGGCGGCGATTTCCTTCAGTTTCTTGCGGTCGGCGGCATTGGTGATCTTGCGGCTGATCCCGCCCCCGCGCGCGGTGTTGGGCATCAGAACGCAGTAACGCCCCGCCAGCGACAGATAGGTGGTAAGCGCAGCGCCCGTGTTGCCGCGTTCTTCCTTCACGACCTGCACCAGAAGGATCTGGCGCACCTTGATCACTTCCTGGATCTTATAGCGTTTCGGGCGCGGTTTGCGGCGCGGGCGAATATCCTCGACGGCATCGTCATCCGCAACGCTTTCGATCTGGTCGTCCTTTTCCGACGCCGCAAGCGGTGCATCGTCATCGTCGCCGTCATCATCGTCGGAATCGTCATCCGCCCCGTCGTCGTTATCCGCGGCGGCACCGCCATCGGCGGCCTTGGCGGTATCGTCGGAAGTCAGGTCGTCCTGTGGTTCTTCAACCGGGGTCTCATCGACCAGCTCCATCGGCGAGCGTCCCTCGTCAGGATCGTCATCGCCATTGTCCAGGTCGATGACATCCATGCCCGATCCGCCGGTCTCGACATCCTTGGTGGCGACCGCATCATCGGACTTGGCGTCCTCGGCCTTCGAGCGGGACTTGCCACGCGAGCGGCGACGGCGGGACCGCGGCTTTTCTTCCTCGTCCGCCATGGCTTCGGCATAGGCGCGTTCTTCTTCCAGAAGCGCCTCGCGGTCCGCGATCGGGATCTGATAGTAATCGGGATGGATTTCCGAGAACGCCAGGAAACCGTGGCGATTGCCACCGTAATCCACGAACGCGGCCTGCAACGACGGTTCGACCCGTGTCACCTTGGCCAGATAGATATTGCCAGCTAGCTGGCGTTTGTTTTCTGATTCAAAGTCAAATTCCTCGACCTTGTTTCCATCGACCACCACGACGCGGGTTTCCTCCGCGTGGGTGGCATCGATAAGCATCTTCTTGGGCATATGTTCTTTCCGCACCCCGATCACACGCCCTTCCAGGCGGAAGCGCACGGTTTTCGGGGTGACTTGTCAGGGCGAAGCGATGCGTGGGATACGGCAACACGGTCAGGGGCTTGCGCCCCACCGTCTGTTCTTGCTCGATCCTCTCGCGCATCATCGCGTTTCTTCTCCGGTCGCGCTTGCAGGGTCTGGAGTGGCCAGAACCCGTGCGCGGCCCATTCTTGTGCCCGGTCTGCTGTCAGACATCGGGCGGATTTTCGGACCCACAACACAGGCCTTCCGGGCTCTGCTATCGTGGATCGTCAATTTAGCGCTCTGGCAGCCAGCCCAGTCCGGGCGCGTTCCAGAGCTTTCTCGGATTGTGTTGCCCCGGCCTGCGGCGTTGGCCATCATTCGGTCAGCAAAACAACGAAACTCTTGCCAGTGGTCGGGCGCTATGGCGCGATCCACCGTAGATGGACCATACGTGGTCCGGGGTCGGAATGACAATGGGCAAAATGCATATC
The DNA here is from genome assembly GCA_030424645.1 of Alphaproteobacteria bacterium. Taxonomy (GTDB): domain Bacteria; phylum Pseudomonadota; class Alphaproteobacteria; order Rhodobacterales; family Rhodobacteraceae; genus Aliiroseovarius. The sequence continues at coordinate 52,726 of JAUHWP010000006.1, read as the reverse complement.
GGTGCAGATCAGTGGGCTCAACATGGTGCAAAGCGGGCCACTGGCCCGCTTGTTCCACCCTCGCAACGCCTTGCCGGGGCTTGTTAATAAAGGCCGCCCGAGGACAATGACCCGAAATCGGCCTTGTCCGGCACCACGACCGTCTTGCCGGTCGAGGTCTGGACCCGTGTGCCGCCATCGTCCGTTTCACCACGGTTAAACATGGGCAGATTGGCCCCCATGGCGAACCCGCCGTCGAACATCACGCCAAACAGCGGCTCTTCCCCGTCGCGGAAATACTCGGCGACCACGTGATCGCCCGCGGCATCCGGCGGCAGGCGCGCGCCCGTGAAACGGTCGATCTTGATGAAATGCCCGCCCGGCGGCACCTTGAATTCACCGCCCCCGTATTCCTTGATCGCTTCCAGCATGAAGCGCTGGAACACCGGGCCACACATGCCGCCGCCCGACGTGCCGGGCATGGTGCGCGGACGGTCATAGCCGATATAACACCCGGCCACGATGTTCGAGGTGAAGCCGATGAACCACACATCGCGTTCGTCATTGGTGGTGCCGGTCTTGCCTGCTGTGGGCACGGGCAGGTTCACGGTGCCGCGCGCCGTGCCCCGTTCGACCACACCGCGCAGCATCGAGGTCAGCTGATAGGCGGTGATGGCGTTCATCACCCGTTCGCGATCCGACACAATCGCGGGCGCTTGGCCGTTGGCCAGCGTCGGGTCGCTGCAATCACTGCATTGGCGGTTGTCATGGCGATAGATCGTCTTGCCCCAGCGGTCCTGCACCCGGTCGACCAGCGTGGGTTCGACCCGCTCGCCGCCATTGGCAAACATCGCATAGGCGGCAACCATGCGAAACAGCGTGGTTTCCTCGGCCCCCAGCGAATTGGCCAGGAACTGGTTCATCCGGTCATAGACGCCGAACCGCTCGGCATAGCCCGCCACCGTATCCATCCCGATTTCCTGCGCCAGACGCACGGTCATCAGGTTGCGCGACTGTTCGATCCCGGTGCGCAAGGGCGTCGGGCCATAGAAGCGGTTGGAATAGTTCTTCGGCCGCCAGATCTTGCCGCCCGCGACCACTTCGATCGGGGCGTCGATCACGATGGTGGCGGGGGAAAACCCGCTGTCCAGCGCGGCGGCATAGACGAAGGGCTTGAAGCTTGACCCCGGTTGACGCGTCGCCTGCGTCGCCCGGTTGAACACCGAATGCTGATAGCTGAAGCCGCCCTGCATGGCGATCACACGCCCCGTGTTCACGTCCATCGCCATGAAGCCGCCCTGCACTTCCGGCACCTGCCGCAAGGTCCAGCGGATGAAACTGCCATCGTCATCCTTGGTCATCCGGCGCACATGCACGACCTCGCCGACCTTCAAAAGATCACCCGCGACCTGCGCCTTGCGGCCAAGGCTGCCGTCGTCCTGAAGCCGGCGCGCCCATGTGACATCCTTGGCCGGAATCCAGTGGCCGTCCTCATCCTCGTCCACACCTTCGATGCCGATGCGGGCATCATTGCCGCCAACCTCAAGCACCACTGCCGGATACCAGCCTTCGATGTCGCGCGGGAAACGGGTGTCGGCCAGTGCCGCGCGCCACGCCTCCTCCGATCCAAGAACATCCTGCGGCAGGGTCACGCCGGTCGGGCGCCAGACGCCGCGGCTGCGGTCATAGCCTTCCAGCCCGATCCGCAGGCTTTTCGCCGCCATATCCTGCAAATCCGGGTCCACCGTCGCGCGCACGGTCAGGCCGCCGGTAAAGAACTCCTCTTCCCCGAAATCGCGGCTCAACTGGCGGCGGATTTCGTCGGTGAAGTAATCGCGCGGCGGCAGCGCCTGACGGAAGGCCGGGAAATCGCCGTTCTGGACCGAGCGCAGGGGCTTTGCCACTTCGACGTCATAGCTCGCCTTGTCGAGATAGCCGTTCTGGTTCATCTCGCGCAGCACATAATTGCGCCGCGCCAGCAGCCGGTCCTTGGCACGCACCGGATGGAAGTTGCTGGGGGCCTGCGGCATCGACGCCAGCGTTGCGGCCTCGTGCGGCTCCAGCTCGTCCAGCGTCTTGTTGAAATAGGTCTGCGCCGCCGCCGTCACACCGTAAGAGTTCTGGCCCAGAAAGATCTCGTTCAGATACAGCGCCAGAATCTCGTCCTTGGACAGGGTGCTTTCCAGCCGCACCGACAGGATCAACTCCTTGATCTTGCGTTCCGCCGAGCGTTCCGAGCTGAGCAGGAAGTTCTTCACCACCTGCTGCGGAATGGTGGAAGCCCCGCGCAGCTTCCCGCCGCGCGCGGCCTCAAGGGCGGCGGCAGCGATCCCGCGGGGGTCAAACCCGGCATGGGTATAGAAGTTTTTATCCTCGGCCGAGATGAAAGCGTATTTCACAAGATCGGGAATCTCGTCCGCCGGGGTGAACAGGCGGCGTTCGCGGGCGAACTCGTCCATCAGCTGCCCTTCGCCGGAATAGACCCGGCTGATCGTGGCGGGCGTATAGTTGGCAAGCTGCTCGTGGCTGGGCAAGTCCCTGGAATACATCCAGAAAACACCGCCGATCACCAACGCGGCCATGAAGACGGCCAGCGTAATGCCGGTAAAGACGGCACCGAATATGCCAAGAATGAATCTGATCACGCGCGCGTCCTCTGAAAACTGCTTCCTTCCTATAAAGGGACCGGTGGGCCGGGTCAAAACCCCTTGGCGGGGAAAATCGGCCATTTTGCGCCCTTTGCCGCGGCCTGCCACCGATCCGGCCGGGCGGATTGCAACTGCCCTGCCCCCGTCCTATGTCTTGACCCAGACAACAACCGGAGGTCCGATGCTTACCACCCTTCCCTTTCCCGTCCGCGATGCCAATGCACAAACCGGTGATATGCCGCTTGAAGGGCTGCCCGAATGGGATCTGAGCGACCTTTACACCGCTGAAGACGCCCCGGAGCTGGCCCGTGATATGGAGTGGCTGGAAAAAGCCTGCGCCGATTTCGCCGCCACCTATCAGGGCCAACTGGCCGATCTGGACGCCGCGGGCATGCTGGGCTGCATCGACGCCTATGAAAAGATCGACCTGATCGGCGGGCGGATCATGTCCTTCGCTGGCCTGCGTTACTATCAACAGACCACCGATGCCGGCCGGGCGCAGTTCTTCCAGAATTGTCAGGAAAAGATCACCGTGTTCACGGCGCCGCTTGTGTTCTTCTCGCTTGAGGTGAACCGGATCGACGACGCGGTGCTGGATGGCTGGTTCGCCGACAATGCGGCGCTGGCCCGATACAAACCCATCTTCGACCGGCTGCGCGCCATGCGCCCCTATCAGCTGTCTGACGAGTTGGAGCAGTTCCTGCACGACAAATCCTCGGTCGGGGCGTCCGCCTGGAACACGCTGTTTGACGAAACCGTCGCAGGGCTGCTGTTCACCGTGAATGGCGAGGAACGCGGGCTGGAAGCCACGGCGAACCTGCTGACCGACAGGGATCGCGCCACGCGCGAGGCTGCGGCCCATGAAATCGCCCGCGTTCTGGGTGACAACGTCAAGCTGTTCTCGCGCGTTCACAACACCTTGGCCAAGGAAAAGGCGATCGAGGATACGTGGCGCAAGATGCCGACCCCGCAGACCGGGCGGCATCTGTCCAACCATGTCGAACCCGAGGTGGTCGAGGCGCTGCGCAACGCCGTGGTCGCCGCCTATCCGCGCCTGAGCCATCGGTATTACGAGCTGAAGCGCAAGTGGCTGGGGCTGGACGTGATGCAGGTTTGGGACCGCAATGCGCCCCTGCCGATGGAAGACGACAAGCTGGTCGACTGGCCCGATGCCGAAAAGATCGTCATGGATGCCTATGCCGATTTCGACCCGCGCATGGCCGAGATTGCCGCGCCCTTCTTCTCGAAAGGTTGGATTGACGCGGGGGTGAAGCCGGGCAAGGCACCCGGCGCGTTTGCCCATCCAACCGTCACCAACGTGCACCCCTATGTGATGCTGAACTATCTGGGCAAACCGCGTGACGTGATGACGCTGGCCCACGAACTGGGCCACGGCGTCCATCAGGTGCTGGCGGCGGGTCAGGGCGAGATGCTGTCCTCCACCCCGCTGACACTGGCCGAAACCGCATCGGTGTTCGGCGAAATGCTGACCTTCCGCAAGCTTCTGAACGAAGCGAAAACGACAGCGGAAAAGAAGGTCATGCTGGCGGGCAAGGTCGAGGACATGATCAACACGGTCGTGCGCCAGATCGCGTTCTATGACTTTGAATGCAAATTGCACGAGGCGCGCGCGGGCGGCGAATTGACCCCCGACCAGATCAACGCCATCTGGATGAGCGTTCAGGGCGAAAGCCTTGGCCCGGCCTTCGAATTCATGGACGGCTATGAAACCTTCTGGGCCTATATCCCGCATTTCGTCCATTCGCCCTTCTATGTCTATGCCTATGCCTTCGGCGACGGGTTGGTGAACGCGCTTTACGCGGTTTACGAAGACAGCGGCGCGGACTTCCAGGACAAGTATTTCGACATGCTGAAAGCCGGGGGATCTAAACACCACAAAGAGCTTCTGGCGCCCTTCGGTCTTGACGCCTCGGACCCGAAATTCTGGGACAAGGGGCTGGCGATGATCGAAGGCTTCATCGACGAATTGGAAGCGATGGAAGACTGAGCAATATGAAAGGGGCGCACGGGGCGCCCCTTTCCTTGTCTGCTTCCTTGTCTGCGGCTTCTGCGCAGATCAGTTCGGGATTACCTCACCGGTCGGGCGCGGGGTTGTCGCGGTCTCGGCAGGCAGAAGCGGATAAGTGACTTCCGGCAGCGTTCCGGTCAGGCTGTCCAGGAAGGCGACAAGCTGATCGGCCGTGGCCTCGTCAATCTCTTCGCCCAACTGGCTTTCTGCCATGATCTCGACCGCCACTTTCAGATCCCAGACCTTGCCGGAATGGAAATAAGGCGCGGTCAGCGCGATGTTGCGCAGGGGCGAGGCGCGGAAGACATACTCGTCATCCACCGTTTCGGTCACGGCAAACCGCCCCTTGTCCCCTTCCGGCAGAACATCCGCGCCGGGTTTTTCGATCAGACCGAAGGGATAATATCCGTGCCCGCCGATATTAACGCCCGAATGGCAGGACGCACAGCCCAGATCCATGAACTTTTCAAGCCCGGCCAGTTGCAGGTCCGACATGGCGCCGTCATCGCCATTCAGCCAGGCATCGAACGGGGCGGGTGTGATCAGCGTTGCCTCGAACGCCTCGATCGCCTTGGCGAAGTTGTCGAAGGTCACGGGATCAGCTTCGCCTTCGAAGGCGGCCCCGAACCATTCCACATATTGTGGCATCGAATTCAGCGTGGCGATGACATTGTCAGGCGTGTTGGCCATCTCGACCCCGGCCTGCACCGGGCCTTTGGCCTGTTCGGCCAGGTCGGCGGCACGTCCATCCCAGAACTGCGCTTCGTTAAAGACCGAGTTCAGTGCGGTGGGCGAGTTGCGTGGCCCCTTCTGCCAGCCATGCCCGATCGAGGTTTCAAGGTTGTCGTCCCCACCCGTGGCAAGGTTGTGGCACGAGTTACAGGAAAACACCCCCGACGCAGACATGCGCGGATCGAAGAACAACGCTTTCCCCAGATCGACCTTGGCTTCGGTGATCGGATTGTCATTCACCGCCGGCACAGTCGAGGGCAGCGGTTTGAAGGTCTCCAGCGCCGCGTCGCGCAAGTCATTGGCACAAGCCATGTTTGCGACGGAAATCAACAGGCCACTGGCGAGTGTCAGTTTTCCAAACATCATTCTATTCTCCAAAAAAGCTCGCGCAGGTCGGAGTTTAGAATTCAGAAATCTCTATACGTTGATTTAGATCAATTCCAGTTTAGAATTATTCTAAATCTGTTAACAGGTGAACGGCTGCGCCGCATGGCGACCCACGCGGCGCAATCTTCCGATCACCTTGCCAAATGGCTGCGGTTACATACCAGCCGGGCGCAGCACAGGCCGCACGGGGCACGCAAACCTGCGAAACCCAAGCATCACCAGAAGCGCGCTCAGAAGCAGGACCAGCCCGGCAGGCACCGGCACCGGGGCGACCGTGATGATGTAAGAACCGCTGGCGATGATCCCGTCGAACGCCACCGCGTTGAACGCGGCAAAAACCGGGGGGGTGACGTTGTCGATGGCGGTTTCAAACTCAAGAACGCAATCGCCCGCCGGGCAGCCCGGCGCTGCAATCGAGTTCGAGAAATAGCCAAACAGGCTGCCCGCCGCCGCGATGTCATTTGTCACCGGGTTGTAAAGCGGCGGCATCGCGGCATCGGGCGTGTCAAACGTGACACCCCCCAGCGTGATCGAGAAACCGCCCACGGCGCCACCCCCCATCGGGGCGGAGAAGGTCGTATTCTGCCCCCCCATCGCGATGTCATAGGTAACGGATGCAGCCGTGGCCGGTGCCGCCAACAGCGAGATTGTGAGAAATGCCAGCAATTTGGCCCAAATGTGATCAAAAATAAGCTTAGAAAAAAGGCGTTTCATTGAAGTTTCTCCTTCTGAAAACACCGGTCATCATATCATTGTTTATGAAATTCTCCAAATCAACTCATCGCGCCACCTTTGTTGCAAAGGTATTGTCAATCTGGTGCCGGCAACCCGGAAATCCTGTCCCGCCCAGGGTGATCTGCCCTCACTTCAGCTGGCTGTCTTTCGATCCGCGCCGATTGAAGCCCGGACGCGCCCTGAAGGCGGCGTCCCGTTCCTGCATGCAATCAATGCAGAGCTTGACACCGGGGATGGCCTGTCGCCGGGCTTCGGGGATTTCTTCTTCGCATTCGGCACAATGGGTGCGGCTTTCGCCCACCGGGGCCTTGCCCGCCCGCATCCGGGCCAGTTCATCCTGAACCGAAGCGTCGATCTGTTCCTAAACGGCGCCATCGCGCGCCCATCCGCCTGCCATGTCACCCTCCGTCAACTGATCTCGATCGCCACATCGAACACGCGATCTATCATCGCTTGCGTGCCGCGCGAAAACTCCAGCGGACACGGATAGTCCGCGCCGTCGCGCACCGTCCGGCCGAAATTCTCGACCTGCAACACATAATGGTTCGCCCGCGGCCAGCTTTCAATGGTCCGGGTGCCGTCATGGCGGCGCAATTCCAGCTCAGCCTGCCCGAAAACACCGGGATTGAACGGTGCGGTCAGGCGAATCTGGCCGGTTTCGCCCTGGAACACGACCTCTTGCCGCGGGCAAAGCCGCATCGAGGTGATGGCAGAATAGGTAAAGCGCCCCACCGGTCCTTCGCTTGGCCCTTCCATCTGCCCCACCACCTGCGCCCAGGTGTCCACGCCGTGTTCCGTCTTGATACGCGCTTCCAGATCGGTCGGTTCGGCCCCGGTGACAAACCGCACCGAGGAATAGGTATAGACCCCGATATCACGAATGCCGCCGCCGCCCAGATCGGGATTGTTGCGCACATTCTTCAGATCGGCCCTGTTGTCATAGCTGAAGGCGGTATCCACATGGTCGACCTGCCCGATCGCACCCGACTGGACCAGTTCCCGCGCGCGAATCCACTGGGGATGATGAACGATCATATAGGCTTCGGCGATCAGAAGGCCGGTTTCGTCGCGCAAGGCAATCAGGCCGTCGATGTCTTCCGCCGTCATGGCAATCGGCTTTTCCACCAGAACATGCTTGCCCGCGCGCGCCGCCTTTTGTGCCCATTCGACGTGAAGGCTGTTGGGCAACGGGATATAGATGGCGTCCAGTTCCGGGTCCGCCAGCAGCGCGTCATAGTCGGCATGAACCTTAAGGTCAGGGCAAAAAGACCTGAACCCCCTTGCCTTTTCGGGGTCCGAGGTCGCAAGCGCCGCAAACCTGGCATTCTCGGCCGCCTGAATGGCCGGTGCCATCTGGGTGCGCGCGAAATTCGACGCACCCAGGATGCCCCAGTTCAGAATATCGCCCATGATCCCCTCCCAAAAAAAGATAACCGACCCAGCGTAACGCGGGTCGGTCATATGGTAAACAACACAGGTTTTGGATCAGGCTTGTTCCAGCAGCCCCTTTTCCGAGGCGAGATCCTGCATCCGTTTTTGCAGCTTCTCGAACGCGCGCACCTCGATCTGACGGATGCGTTCGCGGCTGACATCATAGACCCCGGACAGGTCCTCCAGCGTCACCGGCTTGTCCTGCAACCGGCGCTGGGTCAGGATATCCTTTTCACGCTCGTTCAGCACGTCCATGGCCTGCGCCAGCAACTCGCGACGCACCTGCAATTCGTCCTGTTCGGCATAGTCTCCGGCCTGATCGGCATCCTCGTCCTCCAGCCAGTCCTGCCATTGCATCGCCCCCTCGCCATCGGCCGAAACGGTCGCGTTCAGCGACGCGTCCCCGCCCGACAGACGCCGGTTCATCGAGATCACCTCGTCTTCGGTGACGTTCAGATCATTGGCGATGCGGGCCACGTTTTCCGGGCGCAGATCGCCTTCTTCCAATGCACCGATACGCGCCTTGGCCTTGCGCAGGTTGAAAAACAGCTTCTTTTGCGCCGACGTCGTGCCCAGCTTCACCAGGGACCACGACCGCAGGATGTATTCCTGGATCGAGGCACGGATCCACCACATCGCATAGGTGGCCAGCCGGAACCCCTTTTCCGGGTCGAACCGCTTCACCGCCTGCATCAGGCCGACATTGGCCTCGGAAATCACTTCGGCCTGCGGCAGACCATAGCCGCGATAGCCCATGGCAATCTTGGCCGCCAGTCGCAGGTGTGAATTCACCATCTGGTGGGCCGCATCACGGTCCTGATGATCCACCCAGCGCTTGGCCAGCATGTATTCCTGCTCCGGCTCCAGCATCGGGAACTTCCGAATTTCCTGAAGATAGCGGTTCAAACCGCCTTCTGGCGTCGGGGCCGGCAGATTTTTATAGTTACCCATCGTGGCACACTCTCCCTCACTTATTCCCGTAATGTTGCGAGGCTTAACATTGAGATAAGCCCCCACCTCGCGAAATCAAGCGATACGTCAACATATTTCTTGAACCAGATATGATCCCCTTGCCGTGAAAAAGGAAGGGGATGACATGAAACCTCACAACCTCGTGCAGAAAGTTGCAATCGCTTCAAAGAAGCGGTGACAGCATACCGATGCTGTTGATCAGAATGCGCCGCGGCACCGACCAATTCACAACCGTTTCTGCCTGAATCTGCAACGAGACATTCAAGAAGCTCTCCTGCTTCCGGCACAGCTCTGACACGACATCAGGATCGACCAGCATCATACTGTTTTCATAGTTCAAATCGAAACTGCGCTGATCCAGATTGGGCGACCCGACAAGCGCCGCGGTGCGATCCACGCTCAGGATCTTGGCGTGCAGCAAACCGGGTTGAAACTCGTGAATCTCGACCCCGGCTTTCAGCATAGACCGGTAAAAGCTGCGCGAGGCAAAGGCGACGATCAGGCTGTCGTTGTTGGCAGGCACGTTCAGACGCACCCGCACCCCGCGCAGCGCCGCCGCGCAAATCTGCTGGTGCAACGCCTCGGACGGGACATAGTAAGGCGTCGTGACGATCACCTCGTCCTGAGCGGCGGCCAGCAACATCTGCATCATGTCCGGCACCGCCTGTATGCTTTCGGTCGGCCCCGTTCCTGCCATAACGGCGGCAAAGCCACTGTCCGGCACCTCGGGCACATGATCCAGACAGGCGGCAATATCGTCGCCCCCATGCACCATCCAGTCCGACACGAAAAGCCGCTGCGCCTGCCAGGCCACCGGCCCGGTCACGCGCAGCATGACATCGACCCATGGCGCATATTTGGCCTTCACCCGAAACGCCGCATCCGCGCAGTTCTGGCTGCCCACATAGGTGATGCTGTGGTCGATCACCACGATCTTGCGGTGGTTGCGAATATCAAGCCTGCGGAAAAACGCCGAAATCAGAGGGAACCGGAACGCAAACGCGATCACCGTTTCAACGCCGCCCTCTTTCATCCGCCTCCACAGCGGATCGGACAGCAGCCGCCGCGACCCCAGCCCATCGACGATCACCCGCACCTTGACGCCACGCCCGGCGGCCCGGATCAGCGCCTCGGCCACCCGGGTTCCGTTGACATCCGCCAGCCAGATATAGAACAGGATGTGCACATGCCCGGTCGCCGCCTCGATATCGGCCACCAGCCAGTCGATGCTTTCATTGCTGTCGGTGGTCACGCGCGCGCTGTTCCCGGGCGCGGGCTGGAACCCGTTGACCGATCCCGCGCGGGCAAAGGCCTGACGATACAGAAGCGGCAGGTCGGCCTTTGGCAAAGCGTCCTTGGCCAGCCTGGGAAGTTCACGCCGCAAGTCTTTGAGTTTCTTGTCAGACTTTCGATCTGCACTGGTATCCCCAAGGAAAAAATAGGCGATGATGCCCAGCAACGGAAGCGTCAGGATCACCACGCTCCACGCCAGCCGCGACGCCGGCGAGCGGTGTTCACGTGTCACCGCCCGTGCGATGGTTGCAAGGTCGACCAGGAACAACAGAACAGCCCAGATGGCACCCCAGGATCCCCAGGAAAGGTTGGTCATGCTCGCCTCTTGCCACAGGTCTGTCAGCGGGCTTGCACACCCGACCGCAGAGTTTCGATCAACACCACCATATCCTTGGGGATAGGTGCTTCAAAGCTCAAGTTTTCGCCGGTGACGGGATGCACAAAGCCAAGTGTCGCCGCATGAAGCGCTTGCCGCGGGAAGCTGCGCGCAGCCTCGACCGCGGCCTCGCCGATGACATTCGCATTCAGCTTGCGCCGCCCGCCATAGGTCGGATCGCCGATCAGCCCATGCCCGACATGGGCCATATGCACGCGAATCTGGTGTGTGCGCCCGGTTTCCAGCCAGCATTCGACCAACGCCGCCTGCGCCGGATCGCCGAACACCTCGACCATGCGCGCACGGGTCACGGCATGGCGCCCACCCGAGAACAGCACCGCCTGTTTTTGCCGATCCGTCTTGTGCCGCGCCAGCTGGGTGGTGATCTTCAGGATATTGCCCGGCTCGAAACTGGTGCCCTTGATGCCGCCCAGACGCGGATCGGCCTTGTCCGGCGCCCCGTGGGTCACGGCGAAATAGCGGCGCTCGACGCTATGGGCCTCGAACTGGCTGGCCAGCCCGTGATGGGCGACATCCGACTTGGCCACCACCAACAGGCCCGAGGTATCCTTGTCGATCCGATGCACGATACCGGGGCGCTTTTCACCGCCCACACCCGACAATTCGCCGCCGAAGTGATGCAATAGCGCGTTGACCAGAGTGCCCGTCGGCGTGCCCGGCGCGGGATGCACCACCATCCCCGCAGGCTTGTTCACCACGATCAGATCGGCATCCTCATAGACGATCTCAAGCGGAATATCCTCTGGCCCGATATGGCTTTCCTCGGCCTCGGGCACATGAATTTCAAACAGATCGCCCTCGGCCACCTTTGCGCGCGGGTCGTCCATCACCTGCCCGCCACGCCTCACGGCCCCCTCGGCGATCAGCCGCGCCAGGCGCGAGCGTGACAGGCTCGCTTCCTCTGGCACATCGCGCGCAATCGCCTTATCAAGGCGCTTGGGCGGGTTCTCCGCGATGATCACCTCGACGATACGGTGCAAGGACGACATGAACGATACTCCTGAACAGGACCTGGACGCAGCGCTTGAGCCAAGCATCGGCGCAGGCACCGTGCGATACCTGAAGACGCTGGTCACGGCAATGACCATAACGACGATCCTGGCCCTTGTCGTGCTGGTCGCCGTCGTGGTCATGCGGTTCTCGCAAACCGCGCCCGATCCGACCGCGCTGCCCGCCCTGCCCGACCAGATCACCCTGCCCGAAGGCGTCACCGCCGAAGCCGTGACCTTCGGCAAAGACTGGATCGCGGTGATTTCGGGCGATGAAATCCTGATCCACGACAGCACGACCGGCGCATTGCTCAAACGCATTCAGGTGCGCTGAACGCCATGTCACGGATGGTTTTGGGGGATGGTACCGACACCCCGGCTCGAACGGGGGACCTCTTGATCCACAATCAAGCGCTCTAACCTACTGAGCTATGTCGGCACGCTGGATGCATTTACCCCCCCATGCTGGTCAATGCAAGAGGTCGCGGCTTGAAAATTGCATGAAAGGCCACTAACCCGAAAGAGAGAATTTCAGGAGACCGGACATGGGCATCAACGACGAAAGCGACATCGACGCCAACCTTCAGATCGGCCCGACCTCGCTTGGCATGGTGCGGCTTTACGTCGAAGGCGGCGGGGTCGAACTGCCGATGGATTTCGAACCGGAAGAGGCCGAGGAAATCGCCGAGGAACTGCGCGTCGCCGCCCAGCAGGCCCGTGCCCTGGCCGAAAGTGCCAAATCGAAGAAAAAGAAATAGCGGCTTCTTCTGGCCCCAAATATCCTGGGGTAGCGTGAAATCCCGAAGGATTTCGCGCGTAGGGGCAACACCCCTGCCCGGCCCGCGATCAATCGTCAGATATTCACCAGCCCCGCCACCCCCGGGTCGCGATAGCCCTGCAAGCGCCGCGCCGCGTGGGTGGCGAATTTCTGCACCATCACCTTGCGGCGGGCGGGCGCCAGCTTGTCCTCGGGTCCCATGCGGATGATCTCGGCATCATAGCTGTCGGCGATGATCAGGCCGGTGCCTTCCGGCAGAAGATCGGTCGGGAAATCCGCATCCACGGCCCAGAAATACCGGTCGCACCATTCCAGATAGCCCTGCCATTTCCGATCCGACATGAAATCCACGCGCGAGGATTTGCATTCGATCACCCAGATATCGCCCTTGGGGCCAAGCGCCATCACATCGACCCTCAGCCCCCGCACCGGCACCAGTTCTTCGACGGTGACGAACCCATGGCTCAGCATGTGGCGGCAGACGCCGCGCGCCAGCAACTGGCCGGGCATCAGGGTTTGGTCTGGCATCTCCATAGGCTCAACATGAACAATTCATGAACATTTTGTCAATATCCGTGATGATTTCACCCAACTCTCCCCTTGTATGGTCGACGCGCTGGCCCTATCTAGGACGAGGCGGCTTCTGCCCTTCTCGTCACACGCGGGTACTATTCCAGTGGCCTTAATCAATTCCGAGGGAGCTGGCTCTGTCCGGATCCTGGTCCGGTTACCCGGCGCCCACCTGTAAATACAGGTCCTCGGGAATTCAGACCCCGACGGATGCGTGCGGTTCCGCCACCTTCTTCCCTTCACCAGACATCAAGGCCTCACGCGCATGTGTTCGCGAAAGGCGACCCTTTGCCCTACACTACCCGCAGGTTTGCATCCATTTCTGCCGGAGGTTTCGATGAACAAGCTGACCCTTGCCGCCTGTTTCTGTGTCTCTGCCCTGTTCGGACAGGTCCAGCTGGCCGGGGCTTTCACCACCGAGGGCTCTGCGGGCAGCCCCCTGACCGCGACCGAGATCGCCAGTTTTGACAGCCCCTGGGCGATGAGCTTCATCAGCGACACCCAGCTTCTGGTGACAACCAAGCCGGGGGGCATATGGCTGGTCTCGACCGATGGCACGAAACAGCCCGTCAGCGGCGTGCCGACCCCTGTCGTCGGGGGTCAGGGCGGATTGGGCGATGTGGTGCCCCACCCCGATTTCGCCACCAACGGGTTGATTTACCTGTCCTATGTCGAAAGCCACGATGGCGGCGCCACGCGCGGGGCGGTGGTGGTGCGCGGCACGCTTGAACAAGGGGATCAACCCGCCCTGACCAACATCCAGAGGGTCTGGAGCCAATATCCCCACCGGTCGGGGTCCGGCCATTTCTCGCACAAGATTGCCTTTGGTCCCAAGGGATCCGCGCAGGACGGGATGTTGTTCATCACCTCGGGCGACCGGCAGGAACAAGCCCCGGCGCAACGCTGGGACATGGCGCTTGGCAAGGTGATCCGGCTGAACGATGACGGCACGGTGCCCGATGACAACCCGTTTCAGGATCAGGGCGAGCTGGCAAAAAGCTTCTGGACCCTGGGCCACCGCAACCTGCTGGGCATTGCGTTTGACGCAGGCGGGCGGCTTTGGACCCACGAGATGGGGCCGCGCCACGGGGACGAGCTGAACCTGATCAAACCCGGCCAGAACTATGGCTGGCCCGTCGTGTCGATGGGCGACAACTACTCGGGCAAGGCCATCCCCGACCACGACACACGCCCCGAATTTGCCGCGCCTGCCGCGTTCTGGGTGCCCAGCATCGCGCCCTCCGGCCTGGTGATCTATAGCGGCGAGATGTTTCCCGACTGGCAGGGCAACGCGTTCATCGGCGGCCTTGTCAGCCGCGCCCTGATCCGGGTCACAATCGACGGCGACACGGCGCGCGAAGCCGAGCGGTTCAGCTGGGACCGCCGCCTGCGCGAGGTCGAACAAGGCCCGCAAGGCGCGCTTTGGGTGTTGGAGGACGAAGCGGGCGGGCGGCTCTTGCGGCTGACACCCCAATAGGCCCGTTACATCTACCTGCTCAGCTTTGCATGTCACAGAGATAGGACAAGCGCTCGCCGCTTTTGTCGAACCACGTGGCATCGCCGCTGCGCCGATCCATCGTGAATTTCCATTCGTAACGCTGGTTGCTGCCGGTGCCGATGCCACGCTGCGCGTTGAAACGCACGGTCTTGGGGCCTGCAATCGCCGTCACTTTATCCGCCGGGTGTTCATGTGCCGTCTTCCAGTCCATGGTGACGGCGAGCAGCGCGGACGCCTCGCCGTCGCTGAACAACCCCCAGCCCCCGTTGGGCGCACAGGCCGGGTCGCCCGCAAGGCGATCCGCATGAATGCAGTGAAGCGGTGTATCGAATTGCGACGGGTGCCAAAGCTCGATCCTGATCACCTTGTCCGCATTATCGCGGCACAGGATGACCTCTTCAGTCCTCCCGGAACCCTCTGGACCCTCTGCCGCCGCTACGATGGGCAGGGCGGCAATCAGGACGCCCAGGACCGCGCATTTCATCAACCTATCCTCCAACAGGAAACTCACATCACGTCGAAGGATAAGGCAAGACGCATCGCCCCGCCATGCGCCAGATCACAGGACAGGCAGGATCAGCATCGGCCCATATCAGGAACCGCGATCAGAAAAGGTTTACTTCCGCGCCGTCGCTTCGACGCGCACCGGGATGTTCGTGGCAATCGGTTCGCGCTTGCCGCCTTTCGGGGTGTCGTCATGGGCCATGCGCATGATGACGATGGCGAACTGCACACCTGCGAACACGATGCCGTTGAACATGAACAGCATCAGAACCGCGATCCAACCGATATCCGAGGTGGACACGAGGTGCCACAGATTGCCGACATTGGCGTAAAGCAGAAGCGCCACGAAAGTTGCCGACAGGCCAAATCCGATCAGCACCTGCTTGATGTAAAGACTGACGAGTTTCGGCATGGCGATCCCTTTCACGGCCCACCCCTATAATCTAGCGCAACCGGGTGGAAATGAAAGGGGCAAGGGGTCGCAGGCGTGCGCTCGGCGGGCGGATGCTCAGAACGCTGTGGGCCTGACCTCAAGGCGACAATTTGCTCGGGCCGCGCCCTCGGGCGTCAAAACGCCTCGGGCTTGGCCTCAAGACGACAATCTGCTCGGGCCGCGCCCTCGGGCGTCAAAACGCCTCGGGCTTGGCCTCGCGGGCCATGTGATCCAGAACCGCGTTGGCGAATTTGCCTTCGTCGCTTTCCGGGAAGAACGCCTTGGCGATGTCCACGAACTCGGTGATCACCACCTTCGGCGGCGCCTCGCCATGGGTCAATTCAGCCCCGGCCGCGCGAAACAGCGCGCGCAGGGTCGGGTCAATGCGCCCGATCGGCCATTTCGCCACCAGCGCCCGGTCGGTCATCTGGTCGATCCGCGCCTGATGGTTCACCGCATCTTCGACCAGTTTGCGAAACAGGCGGCTGTCGCCTTCGGCCATGGTATAGGCATCAAAAGCCTCGCCAAAGCGATGATCCTCGAACTCGACCATCACGCGGTCGGCGGTCTGTCCTGCGGCTTCCATCTGAAACAGCGCCTGCACGGCAAAAAGCCGGGCGGCGGATTTCATCTGGCGTTTCTGGTTGCCGGAAAGCGTCATGCCTTTGGGGTATCCTTCGTGTCACCGGCAAGCTTGATCGCGTCCGAGATCGACTTGAACCCGACGCCTTTGCTTGCGCCGGCCCATTTGCGCGAAAGCGCAACCAGATGCAAGGCCGCAGCCGCCGCCCCGCCCCCTTTATTTTGATCTTTCGTGTCAGCGCGCACTTCCGCCTGCTTGCGGTTCTCGACCGTCAGGATACCGTTGCCGATGCACAGCCCCTGCAGCCCCATCATCTGAAGCGCGCGCGAGCTGTCATTGCAGACCGTCTCGTAATGCGTGGTTTCGCCCCGGATCACGCAGCCCAGCGCCACGTAGCCGTCGAAATTCGACAGCCGGTCTGCCATGGCAATGGCGGTGGGAACTTCCAGCGCGCCGGGCACCTCGACCAGATCCCAGGTGCCGCCCACGGCCTCGATTTCCGCCTTTGCCCCGGCGACCAGATTGTCGGCAATGTCTTTGTAATAGGGCGCAACGACGATCAGAAGCTTCACCGGCTTGTCGAATGTCGGACGGTCGAGCACATAGTGCTGTTCGGCTTTGGCCATGGATCAATCCTTCTGAATGGGACGGGTGCCGGTGATGGTCAGCCCGTAAGCGTCAAGCCCCACATAGCGGGTGCCGGGGCTGTCGGTCAAAAGCACCATGTCATGCAGGCCCAGCGCCGACAGGATCTGCGACCCAAGCCCGATCTGGCGCACCGTGCGCGGGGCGTCGTCATCGTCATTGGCATAAAGCGTCTTGCGTGGTTCGCGGAACAGGCAGACAACGCCTCTGCCCTCGTCGGCGATGATCTGCATCGCGCGGGGCAGTTCATCGGCGGGGCGCGGGCCAAGACCCAGCACGTCCTGTGCTTCTTGCAGGGCATGGGTGCGCACCAAAACCGGGTCGGGCGTGGTGATATCGCCCTTGATCAGGACGACATGTTCGATCTCGTGCGTGAGGTCGGTGAAAATCCGCATCTCCCAATCACCGCCATATTGCGAAGTGACGTGCTCGCGCGAGGTTTCACGGACAAGATTGTCATGACGGCGGCGATAAGAGATCAGATCGGAAATGGTCCCGATCTTGATGTTGTGTTTCCTGGCGATCTCGATCAGCTCCGGCAGCCGCGCCATGGTGCCGTCTTCATTCATGATCTCGCAGATCACCGCCGCCGGATTGCGCCCGGCAAGACGCGAGATATCCACCGCCGCTTCGGTATGGCCGGCGCGCACCAGCACACCGCCATTGCGCGCCCGCAACGGGAAGACATGACCGGGGGTGGCGATATCCGCCGGGCCGTTTTCCGGGTCGATGGCAATGGCCACGGTCAACGCACGGTCGGCGGCGGAAATACCGGTTTCAACCCCTTCACGAGCTTCGATTGACACAGTGAACGCGGTTTCATGGCGCGAAGAATTGTGCATCGACATCATCGGCAGGCCCAGCGCCTCGATCCGCTTGGCCTCCATCGGCAGGCAGATCAACCCGCGCCCGTGGGTCGCCATGAAGTTGATCGCGTCTGCGTCGCAAGCATCGGCGGGCATGACGAAATCGCCTTCATTCTCGCGGTCTTCGTGATCGACAAGGATATACATCCGCCCCGCACGGGCTTCCTCGATGATCTCGTCAACGGACGAGATGGCGTCGGACAACCCGGCCTCGACCGGGCCGGGCGTTTCGTATGTGCTGCGTTCAGTCATGGCGCGTTCCCTTCAAGCTAGGGCTGTGACTAGCGCAGGCGGGATATCTTTGCCAGCCAAAAGGCGGCAATCGGGCCTGCTAACGCGCCGTGATGCGGGTTTGCTGGGATTCCCCGGTGATCCGAAATGTATCGGGCCGTTTTTCGAAATACTTGCGCCAGGTTTTCTCTTCCAGGTCCGACAGGGTCACGCCCAGCGCGGCCCGCAGGGTCGGGCTGACGCGGCCAATCAGAAGCCCGTCTTTCTGTTTGCGCATCTCGGCCAGGATTTTCTGATCCATATCTTTCGGATTGGTGTCAAGCGTCAGCCAGCTTGAACAGGACTTGCGATAGTTCACCGGCGCCTTCGCCTCGCCCAGCCCGGCGACCACGTGACCGCGCTCCCGCAAAAAGGTCGCCAGATGCGAGAAATCGCCATCCGAACTGACCAGAACGACGGTTCTAACCTTCGCCTCGAAGCTCAGTTCCGCGGCATCCAGCGCCAGCGCGATATCGGCGGCGTTCTTGCCCAACCCGGTATGCACCAGCTTGATCCCCGGTGCTTCGTCCCAGCCGCGAATGCGTGCAGCGTTGCCATAGACCCGCTTGACCAGAAGCTCGCCGAATTTACCTGCCTCGACGATGATCTTTCCCGCAAGCGCGCTGGAGATGTTTTCACCATCAATCAACAGCGCGACGCGGTCGTCATCCTCGGGTGATCCCAAACCGTTATTATACATCAGCAATCCTTCCTCGCCCTACCGAAGAAGCTAAGCATTGCGGGTCACAGATCAACTGCCGCCGTCAAAACTGCCAAAGTGCGGGCACGAACTGGAACACCTCGCCTGCCCGGCGCACATGGCCCACACCGGGGAACGGGAAATGATAGCCCAGCACGGCAATCCGGTCTGACGCCGCCATATCAAGGATCTTGCGGCGGCTGGTCACGGTCAGATCGCCATCGGTGTCGGTTTCATTGAACCAGCCGGGATGGGCGAAGTTGGTATAGGCATGCGTCAGCGCGTCGCCCGTGGCAATCAACTGCTGCCCGCCGCTGTCGATCATCACCGACAGATGGCCGGGCGTGTGGCCGGGACTGTCCAGCAGATGCACGCCCGGCACCACCTCGGCCCCGCCACCCGCCAGTGTCCACTCCAGCCCCTCGGTGTTGATCGAATTGACCGCCCCCACCACGAATTGCTGACGCTCGGGCGCGACCTGATCGACCAGACCGTCTTGTAGCCAATAGGCGCGTTCGGCCTCGCCCATGATATATTCGGCATCGGGGAAGATCGGTTCGTCGAAATCATCACGAATACCCCAAATATGGTCGGGGTGGGCATGGGTGATAACGACATGAGTGATCCCCATCGGGTCGATCCCCGCAGCCTCCAGATTACTCATCAACCGGCCGGTCGTATCGAACCACCGATTGCCCGAGCCGACATCGACCAGCACGCGTGCCTCGCCAATTTCGATGTAAAGGTGGTTGGTGTGGGAATAGCCGCGCTCGGGATCAAGGTAATGATCCTTCAGGAAGGCAATCTTTTCGTCCTCGGGCGCGTTGATCGCCAGCCCGCTGCCGGGCAGCGAGAAATAGCCATCCGACACCACGGTCAGCCGCGCGTCACCAAGGGTAAAGCTGAAATGCGCCGGATTGCCCGCGGTCGGCGCCCCCAGCATCGCACGCGCTGTGGCGGGCATGGCAAAGGCAGGGGCAATCGCGGCAAGGCGCAAAAGGTCACGGCGGGTCGGGCGGATCAGGGTCATCGGGGGCTCCGTCTTGGGTCAGGCATGTCTTGGGTCAGGCGTTCAGCCGATCATATGCCCGCATCCGAATATGTCAAAGACAACCGCGCCCTTGGGTCACCCGTATTCCGCAAGACGCGCCACGTAACGCGCCAGCGTGTCGATCTCAAGGTTCACCTTGTCCCCGACCTTGGCCTGCCCCCAGTTCGTTACCTCTTTCGTGTGGGAAATCAGGTTTACGCCGAAGATGTCGCCGTCCACCTCGTTCACCGTCAGGGACGTTCCGTTCAGCGCCACCGAGCCCTTGGGCGCAATGAACCGCGCCAGTTCCGATGGCGCGCGGAAACGGACGCGGGTGCTGTCACCCTCGTCCGTCATCGCGATGATCTCGGCCACGCCGTCCACATGGCCCGACACGATATGACCGCCCAGTTCGTCGCCCACTTTCAGCGCGCGCTCAAGGTTCACCCCGTGGCCGACAGCCCATGCGCCAAGGTTCGTTTTCGACACGGTTTCCGCCGAGATATCAACGTCATACCAGTCGTCCCCCAACGCAACCACGGTCAGGCACACCCCGTCTGACGCGATAGACGCGCCGATGTCGATGCTGCCCGTGTCATAAGCGGTGGTGATCCGCGCCCGCATGTCGCCCGCCTGCTCCAGCGCTGCAATGCGGCCGATATCGGTGATGATCCCGGTGAACATGGTCTCTCCCTCCCGGTCATGTGATATGCCAGCCCTAGCGCGCCCCGGCGGTCTTGCCAAGACACCACACGCCCTCAAACACCGCCCCACGGCAGGCCAGCCATATTTCTGCCCAACAGCGGGGGTAACAAAGGGCAGTGGTTCCCCTTTTCATCCGAAACGGATCGGGGCAGAAAAGACCGGGTTTTCCTTCGGCAGGCCCGTGCGACAACGGCAACCCACAGACAGGCAGACGATGACCACCGGCCAAAACCGACACTTCCTGTTCCTGCAAGGTCCGCATGGCCCGTTCTTCTGGCAATTGGCGCGGATGCTGCGGACAGCGGGCGCGCAGGTCTGGCGTGTGGGGTTCAACATGGGGGATCAGGTGTTCTGGCGCGACCGCGCAAGTTTCATCCCCTTCACCGACCCGCACAAGGTCTGGCCGGATCGCTTCGCCGCGCTGCTGGACGAACACTCGATCACCGATATCGTTCTTTACGGCGACACGCGTCCGATCCACGCGAAGGCCATCGACATCGCCAAGGCGCGCGGGATGACTGTTCACGTCTTCGAAGAAGGCTACCTGCGCCCCTATTGGGTGACATATGAGCGCGACGGCTCGAACGGACACTCGCGCCTGATGCAGACGGGCGTCGCCCAGATGCGCGACGTGCTGGCCAACGCCGAACTGGACATCCCCGAGGCACCGGCCCATTGGGGCGACATGCGCCACCACGTCTTTTACGGCGCGCTGTATCATTGGTTCGTCATGTTCGCGAATCGCCGATACCGCCATTTCCGCCCGCACCGGGCGCTTGGGGTAAGGCATGAACTGAAGCTCTATCTTGTGCGGCTTCTGTTGATGCCGTTCCTTGCTGCCGACCGCATCGCCGCAACCTTGCGGATCAAACATGGCGGCTTCCCCTATCACCTTGTGCTGCTGCAACTCGAACATGACTCGAGTTTTCAAAATCATAGCCCGTTCAATACGATGACCGAGTTTCTTGAGGTCGTGACCGAAGGTTTTGCCAAGGGCGCGCCGGGCCATCATCACCTTGTGTTCAAGGCGCATCCGCTGGAAGACGGGCGGGTGCCGCAGCGGCGCGAAATCCGGCGCCTGGCGCAAATTCATGGGGTCGCCGACCGGGTGCATTACGTGCGCGGCGGCAAGCTGGCCCGGCTTCTGGATCACGCCCGGTCTGCGGTGACGGTAAATTCGACTGCGGCGCAACAGGTGTTGTGGCGGGGGCTGCCGCTGAAAGCCTTTGGCACGGCGGTGTTTGACAAGCCCGAATTCACCTCGGCGCAATCCATTACGGATTTCTTCACCTTGCCGACCCGCCCGGACAGCCGCGCCTATCGCGACTATCGCCACTATCTGCTGGAAACCAGCCAGGTCACGGGCGGCTTCTATGCCGCACGCGGGCGGCGTCAGTTGCTCAGGCAAGTGGTGGACATGATGCTGGCGGCCGACGACCCCTATCGGGCGCTGGCGCGTGGCACAGCGGCACCAAGGCAACAGTTACGTGTTGTAAATTAGCGTGACAGAGGCGAAAAGCTGGATAACAGCCGCAGGTCCGACTAGGTTCACGCCAATTCGAGATCGGCCAGTCGCCCAGAAGGAGCACACGTAGTGTCAGTCACCGGAAAGAAATGGGTCCGCGCCGCGGCCCTTTGCGCATTAGTTCTGTCCGTTGGCGCCTGCGGCCTGCCCCGAAGCGGCCCGAACAAGTCCGAGCTTCTTGCCGATTCCGAACAGCCGGTAAACGACGCCATCGTGGTTCTGGTCAACGATCACGTGAATCGGGCCACGGCGGTCACACCGAACCTTGGGTTCAGCAAAGCGTTTGCCAACGCACCGCTGGTCGGATCGGACACCATTCAACCCGGCGACACGCTGGGTATCTCGATCTGGGAGAATGTCGATACCGGCATCCTGACCACCGCAGGCGCCCCGGCGGCGCTGGAGCAGGTTCAGGTGGACGGATCGGGCTTCATCTTCATCCCATATGCCGGACGCATCAAGGCATCGGGCAACTCCCCCGAAGCGATCCGCCGGATCATCACCGAGAAACTGGCCGAACAAACCCCCGACCCGCAGGTTCTGGTGCGCCGGTTGGCCGGGGACGGGGCCACTGTGACCATCACAGGCGCGGTCAGCGGTCAGGGCGTCTATCCGATCGAACGGCCCACCCGGACCCTTAACGCGATGCTGGCCAAGGCTGGCGGCATCGCCATTTCGCCCGAGATCGCCAAGATCAAGGTCAACCGGGGCAACCAGACCGGTGAGGTCTGGTTCCAGGACCTTTTCGACCATCCCGAAACCAATATCGCCCTGCGCAGCGGGGATCGCATCCTGGTCGAAGAAGACAGCCGGTCTTACACCGCCATCGGGGCCACCGGCGGCCAAAGCCGCGTGCGCTTTGAAACCCAATCGCTGTCGGCGATGGAAGCTCTGGCTCAGGTTGGTGGCTTGGCGGGGTCTTCGGCTGATCCAAAGGGCATCTTCATCCTGCGCGATGAAACCGCCGACATCGCCAACAATGTGCTGGGTCGCAGCGACCTTCGCGGCACGCAGCGGATGGTCTATGTGCTGAACCTGACCGAGCCCAACGGCATGTTCAAGGCGCGCGATTTCGGCATTCGCGATGGCGACACGATCTATGTGACCGAAGCCCCTTATGTCCAATGGACCAAGCTTCTGTCGGCCCTGACCGGGTCACTGGCCACCGCCGGGTCGATCTCGTCCCTGAACCAGTCCTTGTCCGACAGCTGACCCCGAGGGCAGGATGGCCCGACCACCAGATACCCGTGAAGCCGCCGCTGGGTCCGCCCCCCGGCGGCTTTATGTTTACAATGGCGGGTTCCTGACCCAACCGCGCATCCGCCGCATCCTGTCGCTGGCAGGGTGGGAGGTTCGGATCGGCATACCGAAAGACGGCGACCATGTTGGCACATGGGGCAAAAGCCCGACCTCGGGCCGGGGCGAAACCGTCGCCAACCGCCGCAACGCCCCCGTGATCCGGGTCGAAGATGCCTTCCTGCGCTCGGTCCTGCCGGGCCGGTCGGGCGAGCCGCCGCTGGGCCTTCTGATCGACGATATGGGCGTGCATTTCGACAGCGCGCAACCGTCACGGCTGGAACATATCCTGGCCACCGACCCGCTGGACAACAGCGATACGCTGCGCCGGGCGCGCGATGCGATGGACCGGATGCGGCAGGCACATCTGTCGAAATACAACGCCTTCGATCCCGCCCTGCCGGTCCCCGACGCACCCTATGTGCTGGTGATCGACCAGACCCGCGGCGATGCCTCGATCCCCCATGCCGGCGCATCCGAGGCCACGTTTCGCGACATGCTGGTCGCCGCGCGCCTGACCCACCCGCACGCGCGTATCCTGATCAAGTCCCACCCCGAAACCACATCGGGCCACCGCCCCGGCCATTACGGACCCGAAGACGAAAACGAACAGGTGCGCCTGATCACCGATCCCGTCAGCCCATGGGCGCTGCTCGACGGGGCGCAGGCGGTTTACACCGTCAGTTCCAGCCTGGGGTTCGAGGCAATCCTGGCAGGTCACAAGCCCCATGTGTTCGGGCAACCCTTTTATGCCGGTTGGGGATTGACGGTGGACGACCGACCGGTGGATCGCCGCCAACGGACGTTGACCCGCGCACAGTTGTTTGCCGGGGCCATGATCCTTTATCCCACGTGGTACGACCCCTATCGTGACAGCCTGTGCGAGATCGAGCAGGTGCTGGACACGCTCGAGGCCCGCGCCCGTGCATGGCGCGAGGATCATCGCGGCTATGTGGCCAGCGGTATGCGCCTGTGGAAGCGCCGCCCGCTGTCAGAGTTCTTCGGCGGTGGTCCGGCGCTGATCTTCGACGACAACGCCACCCGCGCCGCCAAGGGGGCCAGCGACGTGGGCCGTCCATTGATGGTCTGGGCCGGAAAGGAACAGCCGGATCACCAAAGCCAGGCCCCCCTTCTGCGGATCGAGGACGGCTTCCTGCGATCACGCGGACTGGGGGCCGAACTGGTGCCGCCCATGTCGCTGGTGCGCGACGATCTGGGCATCTATTACGATCCAACCCGCGACAGCCGGCTGGAACGTCTGATCGCCGCCGCGTCCACCCTGCCCGACCACGCCCGCGACCGCGCCGAGCGGTTGATCGCGCAAATCACGGATTTAGGGCTGGGCAAATACAACCTTTCCCGCCCGCTGCCCGATGGCCTGGACAGGCTGCCGGACGGGCGGCGCATTCTGGTGCCGGGACAGGTGGAAGACGATGCGTCGATCCGGCTGGGCACCGATAAGGTCGCCACCAATCTTGCCCTTTTGGAACGCACCCGCGCCGATAACCCTGACGCGGTGATCATCTATAAACCCCACCCGGATGTCGAAGCCGGGTTGCGCGATGGCGCGATCCCCACGGACCAAGCCCGCGCCCTTGCCGATCTGGTGGCCGACAATGCCGATCCCATCGGTCTGATCAGCGCGGTGGACGAGGTGTGGACCATGACCTCGACCCTCGGGTTCGAGGCGCTGATGCGCGGACGCAAGGTCACCTGTCTTGGCGCCCCCTTTTATGCGGGCTGGGGGCTGACCCGTGATCTGGGCGCGATCCCGGACCGCCGCCGCGCCCAGCCTGACCTGATCGCCCTGGCCCACGCGGTGCTGATCGACTATCCACGTTATTTTGATCCCGTGACCGGCACAGCCTGCCCGGTCGAGGTGGCGGTGGAGCGGTTGGCCAGTGGTGTATCACCCCGAACCACGCCCGGCACCCGGCTTTTGTCGAAATTGCAGGGGCTTTTTGCCAGCTATGCCTATCTGTGGCGCTGACGCCAGCGGTGCAAGACATCCCCGCCAATGGCACGGGTTTCCACCAGATCAAAGCGCGGTGCATCGGCCAGTCGTTCGATCCCCATGGCGGCCAGTGTTGGTCGCCCCTCGGCCCCAAGCGCAACCCCGGCGGTGTAGCCCACAAGCTCGTCCACCAGCCCCGCCGCCAGAAGCGACGCCGCGAGACCGCCGCCGCCTTCACAGTAAACACGCGTCAAACCACGCGCCCCAAGCGCTTGCAGCACGGATGACGGATCAAGCGTGCCGTGGGCTTCATCGACCTCGATCATTTCTGCACCAATCCCGTCCCATGCCGAAACCAGTTCCGGCACCGCGCGGCGGCCATGGCAGATCCACACCGGAACCTCGCGTGCCGTATGCGCAAGCTGGCTGATCATTGGCAGATCCAGATGGCGCGACACCACGACCCGCACCGGTTGGTGATCGGCGCCCAAGCCCCGCACCGTCAGCGACGGGTCATCCACCCGTGCCGTGCCCGCCCCGATCATCACCGCATCGTGGGTGGCGCGCATGGCGTGGACATGGCGGCGGGCGGCGGCCCCGGTGATCCACTGGCTGTCACCCGACGCCGTGGCGATCCGCCCGTCGAAGGAATTGGCCAGCTTCAGCGTCACCATCGGCCGCCCCAGCGTGACCCGCGACAGGAACCCGGCAAGGTCGGCTTTTGCCTCCTCTGCGCAAAGGCCGGTATCCACGGCAATCCCGGCATCGCGCAGCATGGCGATGCCGCCCCCGTCCACCCGCGGATCGGGATCGCCAACGGCCACCACAACTCGCCCGACGCCCGCCTCTGCCAGCGCGGCGGCACAGGGCGGTGTTTCACCATGGTGGGCGCACGGCTCCAACGTCACATAGGCGGTGGCCCCTCGCGCCTCCGCCCCCGCCTGCGCCAGTGCCACGGTTTCCGCATGGGGCCGCCCGCCCGGCTGGGTCCAGCCCCGCCCGACGATCCGCCCATCCTTGACAATCACACAGCCGACCGCCGGATTGGGCGCACAACGCCCCAGCCCCCGCCGCCCAAGCGACAGGGCCAGACGCATGAAACGCGTGTCAGATTGGGTCACTCGTCTTCCGGCGCAACGTCCGGGCGCAGTTCGCTGACGAACTTGTCGAAATCATCTGCCGCCTGGAAGTTCTTGTAAACACTGGCAAAGCGCACGTAAGCGACGGTGTCGATCCGCGCCAGGCTTTCCATCACGATCTCGCCTATTGTCTTGGACGGGATGTCGGTTTCGCCCATGCTTTCCAACCGGCGCACAATGCCCGAGATCATCTGGTCGATCCGTTCAGGCTCCACCGGGCGTTTCTGCATCGAGATACGGATCGAGCGTTCCAGCTTCTCGCGGTCAAAGTCCTCGCGCCGTCCATTGGATTTCACCACGACAAGGTCACGCAACTGCACGCGTTCATAGGTGGTGAACCGTCCGCCACAGGCCGGACAGAACCGCCGCCTGCGAATGGCAACGTGATCTTCGGCCGGGCGGCTGTCTTTCACCTGGGTATCAATATTTCCGCAAAACGGGCAGCGCATCGGCCTTCCTCTTCTCTCATCTCACCTCGGTTTTTGGGTCTTTCGCCCAGTTATCCACAGGCACTATAGGACAGCCTCTAGGTCTTGTGTAGTGGGAAATCGGGGACCCAAGATGCGCGATTTCCCGCTGTCACGGGGAAAGTCCCCTTTTCCTTCCCCTGCAAGCCGGGGCTAAACTCGAACACTCTGCCAACCAATCAACCGAAAGGGAGAAGACAGATGACCATCGCACGCGTGACAGAAATATCCGCCACCTCGCCGAAAAGCTTCGATGACGCCGTGGAACAAGGGGTGAAACGCGCCGCAGACACCCTGCGCAACGTCGTCAGCGCCTGGGTCAAGGAACAATCGGTCAAGGTCGAAAACGGCAAGGTCGCCCATTATCAGGTGAACCTGATGGTGACTTTCGTGCTGGACGACTAAGCGCCGTTCGCCCAGATAAACCCGCCGCCTAAGGGCCAAGATGCGCCGCCACCTGCCGGGTGTGCGGCGCGTTTCGGTGTTCGAACAGGTAAATCCCCTGCCACGTCCCCAACACCAGCCGCCCGGCCTGCACGGGGATCGACAGGCTGACCGGCAGAAGCGCGGATTTGATATGGGCGGGCATGTCATCCGGCCCTTCATAGGTATGGGTCAGGTAGGACATGGAGGGATCGGTCGTGGGGGGCACCAGCCGGTGAAAGAAATTTTGCAGGTCTGTCTGCACCTCGGGATCCGCGTTTTCCTGGATCAGAAGCGAGCATGAGGTGTGGCGCACAAACAGCGTCAGAAGGCCGTCGGCCGCCCCTGTCGTGTCCAGCCAGCGCACAACATCCGGGGTGAATTCATACAGGCCGGGGCCTTGCGTTCTTATCGAAAAGCCATGGGTCATGGGTTCGATAAGATGTCAGCTTCGTGACACACGCAAGGCCCCCTTCCTTCGTTTTTCCGGCACCCGAGGCAATCAAAGTCAGGTCAGCAGGGCCGGCACCCTCTCCGCCTTTGTTCGCGTGAGTGGTTTGCCTCGGATGCCGGAAAACACGGGGGAAACCCTAAAGCGGGATCAGGGCGGGACGACGTGACATGTGCCCATCCTGCCGCCGGGTTTCCAATTTCATCAGCGCCCTGAGCCGCCCGGATCTGACATCCGGCCGACCATCGTGCTGTGCCAATTCTTCTTGAAAGTTCGTGATCGGTCCTTTCAGACCGCTTGCGTGTGTCTGCGCGCCCACCATCTTACGCATCGTAATCCCCAGTTAAAATAAGCCTCGGTCGAAATCAGTTCACCATCAAACAAAGTATTCGTTCTATATGTTCACATTATCGTCACATTTTCGCCCTATTTCAAACGAAACAAAGTTTCTGCGCGTAAAAAACAGCAAAAACAGAGTGTTTCCACACCGGATTTCATGTGTTCGGAGAGCGAGCAGACCGCAGTTCGCGAATAGATAGGCGCGTCATCGCCTTCACGCAGGTGGCGCCTAACTGACCGAGATTCGTTTCCCGGGCCGATCAACGGATTTCATGGTCGAAATGAGGCAGGAATATGGCATCCTGTCGGCATGACGACACCATTTGAACTATTCTTCGGCGCCAGCGCCCGTGCCGAACCATGTTGGACCGATACCTAAATCCGTTGATTTGTGATATGCTTGCCAGATCAGGCTGTGACATTGTCAAGAGACAGACACGTTAACGTCGTCAAATTCGTTCCAGTATTTCAGATCAATCCTATTCACGCCAAGTTTCCTGACGCAATGACCCGCAGAGGATTCTAACAGAGAATAACAAAGGAATTTAACCATGCCATTTGATATTCACACCGCGCCAGACAGAAATCCGTTAGACACAATCTCGGACTTTCTGACGCAATTGAGAGGGTTTTTGGGCCGCCTGTTTGAAGCGCCGAAGGATTTCGGTTTGGAGTATGTTTACGACATCAAAACTGAGATCATGACCGCATTTCATGAAGAAACCGTCAGGTCATTCGAGACAACACAGACACAACTTCGTAAAGCAAGCCAAGAAGATCTCTATGAGCATGGTCTGACAGGTCACTCTTTGCACGCCAAGATGATGGGCATCAATGTTATCTCAGATGCCGTGAATCGACATGCGCTGCGCGCGATCAGGTATCTGCTGTCTCTTGTGAACTCGATCCTCGGTTCAATTGCCTCCATCGCGGGTGCTGCGGGCGCGATTAAAGAGATCAAAGACCTGTTTGAGAACACAACCGATTTCGTAACGGGGCAATAAAAAGGCGCCCGCGGGCGCCTTTATTTCTTACATCACTGATCCAGGAACGACCGCAACTTGCGGCTTCGGCTGGGATGCTTGAGCTTCCTGAGCGCCTTGGCTTCAATCTGGCGGATCCGCTCACGGGTGACCGAGAACTGCTGACCCACCTCTTCCAGCGTGTGATCGGTGTTCATGCCGATCCCGAACCGCATCCGAAGCACGCGTTCTTCGCGCGGCGTCAGGGACGCCAGAACGCGCGTCGTGGTTTCCTTCAGGTTTTCCTGAATGGCCGAGTCCAGCGGCAGGACCGCATTCTTGTCCTCGATGAAATCGCCAAGCTGGCTGTCTTCCTCGTCCCCGATGGGCGTTTCAAGGCTGATCGGCTCCTTGGCGATCTTCATCACCTTGCGCACTTTCTCAAGCGGCATTTGCAGCTTTTCGGCCAGCTCTTCCGGGGTCGGCTCGCGGCCGATCTCGTGCAGCATCTGGCGGCCGGTGCGCACCAGCTTGTTGATCGTTTCGATCATGTGCACCGGAATACGGATGGTGCGCGCCTGATCGGCAATCGAGCGGGTGATCGCCTGACGGATCCACCAGGTCGCATAGGTCGAGAACTTGTAGCCGCGACGGTATTCGAACTTGTCCACGGCCTTCATCAGGCCGATATTACCTTCCTGAATAAGATCAAGGAATTGCAGGCCCCGGTTGGTGTATTTCTTGGCGATCGAGATCACCAGACGCAGGTTGGCCTCGACCATTTCCTTCTTGGCCTGACGAGCCTCTTTCTCGCCCTTCTGAACCTGCTGCACGATGCGGCGGAACTCGGGGATGTCGACACCGACATACTGACCGACCTGCGCCATGTCGCCGCGCAACTGTTCGACCTTGTCCGACGAGCGTTCGATGAACCCCTGCCAAGCACGGCCCGACTGGCTTGCCATATCCTCAAGCCAGGTCGGGTCCAGCTCGCGCCCGCGATAGGCGTCGATGAATTCGCGACGGTTGATCCGGGCCTGGTCCGCCAGTTTCACCATGGCCGAGTCAATCGACATGATGCGGCGGTTGATGCCGTAAAGCTGGTCGACCAGTGCCTCGATCCGGTTGTTGTGCAGGTGAAGCTCGTTCACCAGCAGCACGATCTCGGAACGCAGCTTCTGATAGTCGCCTTCCGCCTTTTTCGAGAAGCTGTCATCCTCGTTCAGGGTTGCGGACATCCGCAGGTCCTGCATTTCAGACAGCTTGTTGTAATCGCGCGCAATCAGTTCCAGCGTTTCCAGAACGCGGGGTTTCAGCGCGGCCTCCATCGCCGCAAGCGACATGTTGGCGGCTTCATCCTCGTCGTCGTCATCTTCATCGTCGGACGCAATCGGATTGCCGTCCGCGTCCAGCTCGGGACCGGTATCCTTCTTGTCGCCAGAGGCGGCAACACCATCGACATCCGGCGCGGTTGCAACGCTTTCGCTCTCGTCGTCGTCATCCATCGCGTTGCCAAAGGTCGCGTCAAGGTCGATGACATCGCGCAGAAGAATGTCTTCGCTCAGAAGTTCGTCGCGCCAGATCGTGATGGCCTGAAAGGTCAGCGGGCTTTCACAAAGACCCGCGATCATCGTGTTGCGGCCGGCTTCGATCCGCTTGGCAATCGCGATCTCGCCCTCACGGCTGAGCAGCTCAACAGACCCCATTTCGCGCAGATACATGCGCACAGGGTCGTCGGTGCGGTCCAGCTTTTCGGTTTCCGCCGTTGCCACGGCAACTTCGCGCGCGCCCGATTGCGTGACCAGTTCGGTCGAGCCTTTGTCTTCGTCTTCCGCTTCTTCGTCTTCGATGATGTTGATGCCCATTTCGGACAGCATCGACATCACGTCTTCGATCTGTTCGGAACTCACCTGATCGGGCGGCAATACCTGATTGAGCTGGTCATAGGTGATATAGCCTTTTTCCCGCGCCTCGGCGATCATCTTCTTGACCGCTTTCTGGCTGACGTCCCCCATGGGTTCGTCGTCCTGGTCGTCGTCCTTGCGGTCGTTGGCGGTATCCTTGGCGGCCATGGGCCCTCCTTGCGCTTGGCTTGGCGGATATGGGACGTGGGCACTTGCCCGTGCAACGTCCCACCACGCAGGTGATTCGGGTTGGCCGAATCATCACCTCGAATCAGTGATTCGCCAACCCATGTAGCGCGTATTCTTTGCCTGATCATCCCGAAAAGGCCAGATGTCACGCCACTGTTGCTATTTCCCCTTATCCTTCGAAGGGTTGATCTGCGCCAACAGCTTGTCCAGCGCATCGCGTTCATCGCGGTTCAGAAGCGTCCCGTTATCGGCAACGTCATAGGTGGCTTTGTCCTCGGTCTGGCTGCGCAGCGCCTTGTTGCGCGCTTCGACCGCCTGCCCCAGACGCCATGTCACGCCCTCGTCCGGCAGCGTGTCCATATCCAGCGCGGCATCCGCGATCTCGCGCCTTAACCCGCGCGAGGCTTCAAGCTTCATGATTTCTTCATTCAGGCTGGCATCGACGATCTCGTCATCCTCGGGATGGCGCATGGCGGGGGTAATGCGCACATGGTTGAGGGCATAGAGCTTTTCAAGGGCGGTCGCCCCAATTTGGTCGACAATGGTGCGTTCCAGCACCTCGGCCCCTTCATGGGCATGGCGCAGCAGGATGCGCTGCAAGATGCCGTGATCCGGGCCGATCATGTCCAGCCGCTCCATCCGGCTTTCGACACGTTCCAGCATATCGGGCCGGCGGATCAGGATCGCCAGGATCACCGCCTCGCGCAACACCTCTTGCGCCTGGTCGTCAGCCATCGCCAGCAGTGATGTCTTGGTCGAGGGTAAGACCGGCGGCACGGGCGGCGCCCAGCTCCGGCCTTTGCCCGGCGTCCATGGCGCGCGATAAGCCCCTTGCCCGCCCTGCCCTTTGGAACGGACGCGGAACAACTCCCACCGCTTGTCCTTGATCGCCTGCCCGTAATGCGACCGGATCGACGGGTCCTGAATGCGCGCGATCGCGGCGCGCAGGTCCTTGTCCAACGCCGCCTTGCGTTCCGGGCTGTCAAAGACCTTGCCTTCGGTTTCACGTCGCCACAGCAGATCGACCATGGGCACTGCGGCGTCAATCAGCGCTTGCATGGCCTCGGCCCCGCTTTCCTTCAGCAGGTCATCGGGATCTTTCCCTTCAGGCATGATCGCAAAGCGCAGGCTTTGCCCGGCTTCCAAGAGCGGCAAGGCATTGTCGATCACCCGCATGGCCGCATTCAGCCCGGCTTTGTCACCATCCAGCGCGATGATCGGCTCGGGCGCGATGCGCCACAGAAGGCGCAACTGGTCCTCGGTGATCGCGGTGCCAAGGGGCGCGACGGTGGCACCGAACCCGGCCTCGGACAAGGCGATCACATCCATGTAGCCTTCAGCGACGATCAGGGGCTGGCCCTTGCCCGCTGCTTCCCGCGCAGGGCCGTGATTGTAAAGGCTGCGCCCCTTGTCGAACAGCGCGGTTTCGGGCGAGTTCAGGTATTTCGCGCTTTCCTCGGGGTCCATCGCACGGCCCCCGAAGGCAATCGCACGGCCCCGTGCATCACGGATCGGAAACAGGATGCGGTTTCGGAACGTGTCATAAGGCTTGCCGCCGCGCTGCGAGGGCTTGGCCAGCCCGGCCCCCAGGATCAGGTCATCCTCGACCCCCTTGCCCTTCAGGTGATCCCACAGCCCTTGCCAGGCGCCGGGCGCAAAGCCGATTTCCCACCGGTCGATCGCGGGCTGATCCAGCCCACGCCGGGCCAGGTAGTCGCGTGCCGCGCTGCCCGCGCCGGTCTTCAGCATCAGGCGGAAATGACTGACCGCCATCTCCATCACCTCGACCAGTTGCGTGCGGTGATCGGCTTTTTCCTGTGCCTTGGGGTCGCGTGCGGGCATCTGCATCCCGGCCTCGCCCGCCAATATCTCGACCGCTTCCATGAAGCTTACATTCTCGGTCTCGCGCACGAAGGAAATCGCGTCGCCCTTCTGATGACAGCCAAAGCAATAGTAATAGCCCTTGCGGTCATCCACATGAAAAGACGCGGTTTTTTCCTGGTGGAAGGGGCAAGGCGCCCACATGTCGCCCTTGGCCTGATTGGATTTTCGCGGGTCCCATATGACCTTGCGCCCGACGACCTGTGACAGGCTCAGGCGATTGCGCAATTCATCAAGGAAACCGGGTGGCAGCGACATGGACTATATATCGGGCCGAAGCGCGCCAGAGTCCAGTGGTCAAGCACGCCGCTAGGCCCCCACCGCGCCGCGCACCATATCCCAATAGATGTCCGCCACCGCCTCGCGCGACAGCCGCCCGCCTTCGCGATACCATGTGTTCACCCCGGTCAGCATCGCGATCACCGCCATCGTGGTCAGGCGCACATCCGGGGCGGTGATCACGCCCTCGGCCTGACCGGCCCGCAGGATCGCCTCAAGCTCGTTTTCATAGCTTCGGCGCAGGGCTTCGATGGCCGCGAAGTTCTCGTCGGTCAGATTTCGCAGTTCCATATAGGCGATGAACACCGCGTCCGGGCGTTCAAGGTGGAACCGGATGTGAAACCGCGCAAACGCCTCAAGCCGCGACAAGGCGTCCGGGCCTTTCGGTTCGTCATGCCATGCCGCCAGAAGCTCGTCCATATGGGCCTGCATCAGGTCGTAAAGCAGGCTTTGCTTGTCCTTCGTGTAAAGGTAAAGCGCACCGGCCTGCACGCCGACCTTGGCCGCGATCTGGCGCATCGACACCGCCGCAAAGCCATGCTGCGCAAACAGGGCAAGTGCGGCATCGCGCACCTTCGGGCCGGTGATTTCACTGTGGGATCCGGTTTTTCTTGCCATGGCCCTTTGATAACTGAACGACTGTTCAAATCAACCCATTCCCGCCGTTGCCGCCTTGCGGCTTCAGGGCCATATGGATAAGGTCGCGCCAGCCCAATGGCCGCGAACCGGGCCACCGACAGGAGACCCCACATGCCGCTGCGCCCGATCATCCTTGCCGCCATCCTGCCGGGTGTGCTGGCAGGCTGCGCCGATGCCCCCGATTTTCCGGCGGGCGCCGCGGCCAATGCCCCCTTCCCGAAAATCCTGCCGGTCAGCGAGATCCAGGCGCAGGTGGAAACACAGCCGGGCGACGACGGGATCGACGCACTGGCGGCGCGCGCCGCCGATCTGCGCAGACGGGCGGATGCCCTGCGCGGCACGGCAGTGGTCGATGACGAAACCGAAGATCAGTTGCAGGACGCGCTGGACCCCTCGTAAGACGACACACCCTGCTTAGAAATTTCCCCGAACCGCACCCCGGTGGATTGCACCATGGGCGGCCATTGGCTACACGTCGCCAGACGACCCACACAGCCGACGGAGAGCGACATGAGTGACACCACCCCCCTGCGTCTTGGGATTGCAGGTCTTGGCACCGTCGGCATGGGCGTGATCAAGATCATCCGGCGTCAGGCGGCGCTGCTGGAAGATCGCGCCGGGCGCCCGGTCACGATCACCGCTGTCTCGGCCCGGTCGCGCGACAAGGATCGTGGTGTCGACCTGTCGGATTATGCGTGGGAAGACGACCCGGTCGCCCTGGCACGGCGCGACGACATCGACGTGTTTGTCGAACTGATGGGCGGCCATGACGGCCCTGCCAAGAACGCCTGCGAGGCCGCCATCGCGGCAGGCAAGGACATTGTTACCGCCAACAAGGCGCTGCTGGCCCATTCCGGGCAAGATCTGGCGCTGGCCGCCGAGGCGGCAGGCATCCGCCTGCGTTACGAGGCTGCCGTTGCCGGAGGCATCCCGATCATCAAGGCGCTGACCGAAGGGTTGGCCGGCAACGAAATCAGCCGCGTGATGGGGGTCATGAACGGCACCTGCAACTATATCCTGACCCAGATGCAGGCCACCGGGCGCGGCTATAACGCGCTGTTCGAGGAATGCGCCGAACTGGGCTATCTGGAAGCCGATCCCAATCTTGACGTGGGCGGGATCGACGCGGCGCACAAGCTGGCCATCCTGTCGTCAATCGCGTTTGGCACGCAGGTCAATTTCGACGCGGTCGAGATCGAGGGCATTCAGCGCATCCAGTTGGAGGACATCGAACACGCCGCCGAAATGGGCTATCGCATCAAGCTTCTGGGCGTGGCCCAGATGACCGGGCGCGGTCTGGAACAACGCATGACCCCCTGCCTTGTGCCGGCAGGGTCGCCCCTGGGGCAATTGGAAGGCGGCACCAATATGGTCGTGGTCGAAGGCGACGCGATTGAACAGGTCGTGCTGCGCGGCCCCGGCGCGGGGGAAGGCCCGACCGCCAGCGCGGTGATGGGCGACGTGATGGACATCGCGCGGGGGCTTCACATCCCGACCTTCGGACAATCGGCAACCACGCTGCGCCCGGTGACGGGTGTGAAGGCGATGAAGCCCGCGCCCTTCTATCTGCGCATGGTGTTGCTGGACAAACCCGGCGCCCTGGCGAAAGTGGCCGCGGTGCTGGGCGATGCGGGCATCTCGATCGACCGGATGCGCCAGATTAGCCACGACCAGAAACTGGCCCCGGTGCTGATCGTGACCCATAAGTGCACACGCGACGCGTTGGACACTGCGCTGGTCGGTCTGGGCAAGACCAATGTGGTCGAAGGCGACCCCGTCGCCATCCGCATCGAAAAGGTCTGAGCCAGCGATGGACTGGTTCGCCGCCGTCGACATCTATTGCGAACGCACCGGGCCAGAGTTCTGGTCCGAGCCGCTGAACGCCTTGTCGAACCTGTCTTTCATCCTTGCCGCCCTGTGGGGCTGGATCGAGGCGCGAAAGCGCGGCCGCACCGATCTCATGACCACGATCCTGATCGTGCTGGCCGCCCTGATCGGCATCGGCAGCTTCCTGTTTCACACCTTTGCCAATGCGTGGTCCAGCCTGGCCGACGTGATCCCGATCTGGACCTTTGTCGCCCTGTTCGTGCTGGTTGCCATCCGCCGGATCGGCGGCGTGCGCCCGGGGCGCATCGGCATCGGGCTGGCTATTGTGGCGGGCCTTGTGGCCATCTTGTTTGCCTTCGGCGGCGATGGCAGCGGCAGCCAGACCAGCACCGCACCCGCCGCAACTGTCGAAGCGCATGACCATACCGCCCCGGCAAATTCGCTTCTGAACGGGTCGGAACAATACCTGCCTGCGGTTCTGGCCCTTCTGGCCTTTGCCGCGCTCAGCCACCGCACAGGCCACCCCATCGCACCATGGATCGCGGCCGCGACCGGCACCTTCATGATCTCGCTGACCCTGCGCACGCTGGACATGCACCTGTGCGAGATCTGGCCCCTTGGCACCCATTTCATCTGGCACATACTGAACGGGCTGATGATCGCGCTTCTGTTTCAGGGGCTGATCCGCAGCCCCATCGCGAAACCGGGTTAAGCGCTAACACATCCTGCAAGTCTCTTGCCCCTGCCCGTTGCGGGCACTAAACCCGTGAGCAAACATTGACAGTAAGGATTGCCCCTCATGGCCGATAAAGTCGTATTCCTGGACCGCATGCTCTCGCTCGGTCTGGCCCGTGTGTCCGAAGCCGCCGCGATGGCCAGTGCCAATCTTGTCGGGCGTGGCGACGAAAAGGCCGCCGACCAGGCCGCCGTGAACGCGATGCGCGATCAGTTGAACCTGCTGGACATCAAAGGCACCGTGGTGATCGGTGAAGGCGAACGGGACGAGGCCCCGATGCTGTATATCGGGGAAGAGGTCGGCACCGGCGATGGCCCCGCCGTGGATATCGCGCTGGACCCGCTGGAGGGCACCACGCTGACCGCCAAAGACATGCCCAACGCGCTGACCGTCATCGCCATGGCCCCGCGCGGCACCCTGCTGCACGCGCCGGACGTGTATATGGAGAAACTGGCCATCGGGCCGGGCTATCCGACCGACGTTGTCAGCCTTGAAATGTCCCCCGCCGAACGCGTAAAGGCGCTGGCCAAGGCGCGAGGGTGCGAGATGTCGGACATCACCGTCTGCGTGCTGGAACGCCCCCGCCACGAGGAAATGATCGAAGGCATCCGGTCAACCGGTGCGGCGATCCGGCTGATCACCGATGGCGACGTGGCCGGTGTGATCCACTGCGCCGAAGCCGACATCACCGGGATCGACATGTATATGGGCCGTGGTGGCGCACCAGAAGGTGTGCTAGCGGCCTCGGCGCTGAAGTGCATGGGCGGGCAGATGTGGGGGCAGCTGACCTTCCGCAATGACGATGAACGCGGTCGTGCCGCCAAGGCCGGGATCACGGATCTGGACCGTATCTATACCCGCGATGAAATGGTCACCGCCGACGTGATCTTTGCCGCAACCGGCGTCACCGATGGGTCGATCGTGTCCGGCATCAAGCGCGAACCGGGCTTTCTGACCACCGAAACCATCCTGATGCGGTCGAAAACCGGATCGGTGCGCCGGATGATCTATCGTAACCCGGTGGCAACCAAGTAAGAGCCGCGCAGCGCATTCGCGCATAAAACGAAGTGGTGCCAAGCTCGGGGGCGTGTATGGGCAGTTTTCTGGGGGTCGACAGTTCCGTGACCGGTCGCCGCTGGATCGGCCCGTCGACCGAAATCAGCCGACTGGCCGAGGCGTTGGAGCAGCAATCCGGCCTGCCCGCCCCGCTTTGCACCGTGCTGGCCCGGCGCGGCGTGCCCCCCGAGGAAACCGCCGGGTTTCTGGACCCGACCCTGCGCGACCTGCTGCCCGATCCGCGCAAGCTGAAAGACATGGAAGCCGCCGCCGCGCGGGTTCTGCAGGCACTTGACCAAGGCGAGCGGGTGGCGATCTTTGCCGATTACGACGTGGACGGGGCGACCTCGGCCAGCCTGCTGATCGACTGGTTTCGCTTCTTCGGGCGCGATGTCATGCTTTATATCCCTGACCGGATCGACGAAGGCTATGGCCCCAACGTGCCCGCGATGCAGGATCTGGCGCGCGATCACGCGCTGATTATCTGCGTCGATTGCGGCACGCTGAGCTTCGAGCCCATCGCCGCCGCCCGTGCCGCGGGCGCCGATGTGGTGGTGCTGGATCACCACCTTGGCGGCGAGGTCCTGCCCGACGCCAACGCCGTGGTGAACCCCAACCGGCAAGACGAGGTCGACGCCCCCGGATACCTGTGTGCCGCCGGTGTGGTGTTCCTGCTGCTGGTCGAACTGGGGCGTTGCCTTCGTGAAGCCGGGCGCAATGGCCCGGACCTGATTTCGATGCTGGACCTGGTGGCGCTTGGCACGGTGGCGGATGTCGCCCCCCTGACCGATGCCAACCGCGCCTTCGTGCGGCAGGGGCTGAAAATCATGGCCCGCCGCGCCCGCCCCGGAATGGTGGCGCTGGCCGATGTCGCAGGTTTGAACGAGGCGCCGCGCGCCTATCATCTTGGCTATCTGATGGGTCCGCGCGTGAATGCGGGCGGGCGGATCGGCAAGGCCGACCTTGGCGCGCGGCTTCTGTCGACCACCGACATGAACGAGGCGCGGTCGATTGCCGAAAAACTGAATGAACTGAACGCGGAACGGCGCGAGATTGAAGCCCGCGTGCAGGATGCGGCGATGGCTCAAGCCGAAGATCGGGGGCTGGACGCACCGCTGGTCTGGGCCGCCGCCGATGGCTGGCATCCGGGGGTGGTTGGCATCGTCGCCAGCCGCCTGAAGGAAGCCACCAACCGCCCGGCCATCGTGATCGGGTTTGATGGGGACGAGGGCAAGGGATCGGGCCGGTCGGTTTCGGGTATTGATCTGGGGGCGGCCATTCAACGGCTGGCCGCGGATGGCCTGATCACCAAGGGCGGCGGACACAAGATGGCGGCGGGCCTTAGCCTGACACGCGACCAGTTGCAGCCGGCGATGGAGCGGCTGTCCGACCTGCTGGCCCGGCAGGGGGCCGGCGACCTGGGGGCGGCCGACCTGAAGATTGACGGCCTGTTGATGCCCTCGGGTGCAACGGTCGACCTGATCGAGAAGCTTGAGGACGCCGGGCCGTTCGGCGCCTCGGCCCCCGCCCCGCGCTTTGCCTTTCCCGACGTTCAGGTGCTGTTTGCCAAACGGGTGGGTCAGACCCACCTGAAGGTCAGCTTCGGCGACGGTCTGGGCACCCGGCTTGACGCGATCGCATTCGGCGCCTTCGACGGCCCGCTCGGCCCGATGCTTGAACAGCACGGGGGTCAGCGGTTTCATCTGGCGGGCCGACTCGAACTGAACCAGTGGCAGGGGCGCACCAGCCCGCAATTGCGCCTGGAAGACGCCGCAAAAGCCTGATTTTCATGGGTCTTCCAGTTTTTTCAAAAAAGCTGAAAATCCCTCTTGCACGGCCCCAACCTTTCTCTTAGAACCCCCTCACCGACAGAGTGGCCCGTTCGTCTATCGGTTAGGACGCCAGGTTTTCAACCTGGAAAGAGGGGTTCGATTCCCCTACGGGCTGCCACTTCTTCCTTAAATTCTCCTTTGCTGCATCTGGTCACGCCCCGCCTTGGCGCATGCGTTCCCCCGCTTCGGTCACGATGGTGTCGAGCCGGATATCATGCGGTTGCGGACAGATCGTCGACAATCGCGCAGCTTCGAAGCCGACGCCGATGACGTAGGGCCGTGGCCTGAGCACGGCCAATGTGCGGTCGAAATACCCGCCGCCATAGCCAAGCCGATAGCCGTCATCGGTCCAGCCGACCAGCGGGGCCAGCGCGATATCGGGCGTGACCACGGGTGCGTCTGGCGGGGGCACCGGGATGTTCCAGTCACCACGCACCATCTTTGTCTCGGGTGTCCAGATGCGAAACACCAGCGGGGCGGCCTTGGTTTCCACCAGCGGCAGGGCGATGGTGACGCCCGTCGCGTGCAAGGCGGTCATCAGGGGGCGCAGGTCGGGTTCGCCCTTGATCGGCCAATAGGCGGAAAAAACCATGCCGGTCGCCCCACTGAACCGCGTTTTCAGAAAATGCCCCAGGTGGCTGGCAAGGCTGTCGCCGATGGCCTGCCGGTCGGACACCGACAGCGCCTGCCGCGCGGCGCGCAACCGGGTGCG
Organism: Alphaproteobacteria bacterium; assembly: GCA_030424645.1. Classification (GTDB taxonomy): domain Bacteria; phylum Pseudomonadota; class Alphaproteobacteria; order Rhodobacterales; family Rhodobacteraceae; genus Aliiroseovarius. The sequence goes on along the minus strand of JAUHWP010000006.1, from coordinate 12,941 downwards.
CTCGGCCTTTCGCCATCGGGCGACATCGCCGGGATCATCGGGGTTGACCGGCGACAAATCGACATCCTTCGCGGTCACATCCCGGGCACCACCACCCGGTGCGGAAAACCCGCTCTGGCAGCGAAAGCTGGAATCCTTGTCGCTCATGTCACGCCCCCTTTGAATGGCCCGGCCTCACCGATCAGCCATCATCGGCCCTGTTCCGTTTCAGCCGCTCACGCAGATGGTCGCGCAGCACCACTGCATTGTTGTGCGCCTCGTCCTTCGATGCGTAAAGCAGCGTGACGACACCTTGCCGGGCATATCCGGCAAGTTCACGCAACAGATCGTCTTTTTCCGCCAGTTCCGTCCCATAGCGCGCCCGGAATTCGGCCCATTGGTCGGGGTTGTCGTGAAACCACCGGCGCAAATCGTCGCTCGGGGCGATGTCCTTCATCCAGCAAGACAGCCGGGCACGCTCTTTCGCCACGCCGCGCGGCCACAGGCGGTCAACCAGAACCCGCATCCCGTCCGAAACGCGCGCCGCCCGATAGACGCGCTTGACGCGGACACGGTGCGCCGGATCGTCGGGAATTGGCGGTCTGCTAGGTGGCACCTGCCCCCCTTGACCCCGCGATTGCGCGCGCGGAAGCGGCCCCCACCGTCAGGCGCAACACCGGGTCAGGCATGGCCCGCAGGGTGCGCTTCAAACCGTGGAAACAACACGTCGTTTTCAAGCCGGATATGTTCTTCCAGATCAGCGATGAACGTCGCCAACCCGTCATAAAGCGCAGCCCAGGTCCGGCAGGCGCCACCGGGCAGCGCCAGATTGCCGGTCAGGCGACGTATCTCGGCAACCTCGCGGTCGTGGTCGTCATGATCGGCCCGCATTACCGCGATGGGGTTCTCGATGCCCGGCATGCCACCTTTGCGGATGGCGGGAAACAGGATCAGCTCTTCCTTTTTCATATGCACTTCCATCTCGCCGATCATCCGTTGCAGAAGGGCGCAAAGCCCCTGGGGCACGTGATCATCGGCGGCGTGAACGGTCTCGACCTTGCGCGCCAGTTCCACCAGTGCCGGCAACTGTTCGCGATGTCGTGCATGATACCGGGCCTCGATATAGCTGGTCAGTTCCGCTGGCTCATAGTCGGGTCTGCTTTCGGTCATAAACTCATCCTTTCGTCAGCCAAGGGCCGGGATTGCATCCGGGCCGGATTGCGCCTGTTCGACCGCCATGTTCAGGGATCGGGCAATCCGCTCGGCGCGTTCGATCACATGCGCGGCACCGGTCGGCGTGCAGACATCCTGCGCGGTCTGGCGGAACAGCGCGAGCCACCGGTCGAAATGCGCCGCGTTGATCGGAAGCCGGGTATGAGCCGGCACAGGTGCCCCGTGATAGCGCCCCGTCATCAGCGCAACCGAGGACCAGAATGCCACCATGCGCGCAAGATGCGGCCCCCAGTCGGTAATCTGCGCCGCGAAAATGGGACCAAGCACATCATCGTCCCGCACCCGCGCATAGAAACGGTGCACAAGCTCGGTCAGAATATCCTCGTCCAGCCCGGTCCGCGCCATGAGATCGGCAGTCAGATCCGGTCGGGCAGACACAAGTCCTGGTTTGTCGGATGGCATGGCCCCTCCTGTGTTGCAGCTTGATTTCAGGCTTACATCCGTTAATAGGTATTGTAAATACCAATTAAACCCGAAGCGCGGTTCCCGGGCGATCTGAACCGGCCGACATTGGCCAATGGCACGGCGCAACGCCCCCCATGAACGCCCTAGCCCAACAAGGCGCGCCGCTGGCGGGTCAGGCGGGCGGTCAACTGGCCTTCGACCTCGCGCATTGGCGCCGTCTGCACCGTATCCACGTGATGCGCGACCCAAAGCGGCGAGCGTAAGTGCGGCGCCCTGGTCCTGAGCCGGAGAAGACCGGGATGCGCGTCGCCAACGAAACACGGCAACAACGCCACCCCCGCCCCAAGCGATGCCAGGGCGGCAAGGGTCAGAAAACTGTCCGATGCCATGGCCAAGGCGTCGGCGTCGATATTCTCGGCGATCCACTTTCCGGCAACCGAGCGGGACAGCGGCCCGGACAGGCCCAGCCACCGGTTGCCGGATGTCTCGGCCGCATAGGCGGCGAACCCGATCTCACAGGCGGCAACACCAACCAGATCCTCGGCAATCTTAAGGGACGGCCGGACGATGATATGGGCCTGTTCGCGCACCAGATCCAGATGCGTATTGCTGCTGAGCAATGTCATGTTCAGGTCCTGGCTGTCGGCTTTGATCGCACGGGTCAGACGCGGCAGGATCAGGGCGCACAGCGTGTCGGTCGACGTGATCCTGACCGTTCCCTTCAACGCGCCGGGTTCGCCCCCCCCGGCAAGGCGGGCGACCTCGTTGATGGCAGAGGCAGCCGTCTGCGCCGCACGAATGATATGTTCGCGATCTGCCAGAACCCGGTATCCGTTCGGTGTCCGCTCGAACACCGGCAGACCATGACGGTCCTCGAACGCCGCAAGATGGCGCAGAACCGTCGCGTGGTTGACGCCCAGGCGTTTGGCGGCCTGCAAGACCGACCCGGTCTCGGCAACCGCAAGCACATAGCGCAGATCATCCCAGTTCTCGTTGTGCATTTTTTAATACCCTGCAACGCAAAAATACTAACTGTTGCCATATTTTCGAACATATATCATTTCCGCAAGCCCATTAGCCATTTGCCAACGAAGGAGCTTAGACATGCGGAAAATACTGATTGCGGGCCTTGCCATCACAGGGACGGCCATTGGTGCGATTGCCTACGCAGACAACCATATCAGCGACGCGCAGAAAGCAGCGGCCGTGAAGGCGCGGCAGGCGCATATGACGCTCTATGCCTTCAACCTGGGAACGCTTGGCGGCATGGCGAAAGAGGAAATTCCCTATGACGCCGCGGCGGCCACGGCAGCCGCCGACACCATTGCCACGCTGGCCCAGCTTCCACAGTCGGGATACTGGCTGCCCGGAACGGATAACGGAAGCATGGAAAACACCCGCGCCCTGCCCGCGATCTGGGCCGACGGCAGCGATGTCGGCACCAAGGCCGGTGATCTGGTGACGGCCGCGACCGCGATGCAAACCGCCGCGGCGACCGATCTCGACTCGCTGAAGGCGGCGATGGGTCCCCTGGGTGCGTCCTGCGGCGGTTGCCACAAGGGCTTCCGCCAACCCGACGAATAGCGACACCCGCCGTTTGGCCGTCATATGAAACGTATCATTCTGATATTGTTCATTATCGGATGCGTGGTCGCCGCCATCGGGCTGGTGATCACGCGTCCGCAACGCCTGCAAGCCGACGCGTTGTCAGGGCTCACACCTGACGCCGACCGCGGCAGGCTGGTCTATGCGGCGATGGGCTGTGCAAGCTGCCATATGGCGCCGGGGTCCGACGACCCCACGCGCCTGCCCGGCGGTAAATCTTTCGTGACCGATTTCGGCACGTTCTATGCCCCCAACATCTCGACCGATCCAGAACACGGCATCGGCGACTGGACCGACGAACAGATTGCCACCGCCGTCCTCAGGGGCACGTCGCCGGACAACCAGCATTATTTTCCGGTCTTTCCCTATGGATCCTATATGCGCGGCGATCCGTCCGACGTGGCGGACCTGATCGCATATTTGCGACTGCTTGAGCCGGACCAGACCCCCAGCCGCGATCACGATGTCGGCTTTCCGTTCAACATTCGCGCCAGCCTTGGCGGCTGGAAGCTTCTGTTCGCCAACCCCGACTGGATCGTCACCGGCGACCTGACCGAAGAACAAGAACGCGGTCGATTGCTGGTCGAGGCGATGGGCCATTGCGGTGAATGCCACACACCCCGGAACATCCTTGGCGGCATGAACACCAACGACTGGTTGGCAGGGGCCGCGATTCCCGGCCAGAAGGGCCGAACACCCGACCTGCGCGCACCGTCACTGGACTGGAGCGCTGCCGACATCGTGGCCTATCTGAAAACCGGGCTGACACCGGAATACGATTCAGCCGGGGGCGAAATGGTCGACGTGATCGCAAACACCAGCCAGTTGCCAGACAGCGACCTGTCGGCCATCGCGGCCTATCTGCTTGTGGTCGGCGCGAACTGAAGCACCTCGGCGTAGCGTTGTTCAACATCAACAAATCGAACCGCGTCACGGCCCGCGCCGTCTTTGCCCCCTGCCCGGCCTGAACATCCCCGCGCCCGTTGCATACCAATCGGACATTGGTCTGAAATCCGCCCGGACCTCTGCCGTAAATCCATGCGCCGTTCGTCAATACCCGTGGCTGCGCGGGCCTGCCAGACTGCTCTTATCGATGCAATCAACGGAGAGCACCATGAAAACGAACACCCTTCTGGCCAGCATGTTCATTGTCGGCGCGGGGCTGCTGTCCCCGGCCACCGCGCTCGCCTCGGTCCAAGATGCGTATGGCCTGACGATCCCGGTCACCGACACCGACCCGGTCGCCACCGAAGGCGACGGAAGCTATGAAACCGCCCGCCGTGGGCGCGGACGGGGACGCGGCGGCGACCGCGATCGAAGCCGTGATCGCGACCGTGACCGCGATGATGACCGTCGCGGGCGCAGCGACGACCGCCGGGATGATCGTGGCCGCGACGATTCCAGCGGACGCGACCGGCCCCGCGTACCGGGCGGATCGGGGTGTGACGACCCCGGCGATCGGGCCGAACACGCCGCCTGTCGCGGTGGCGGCGTGGGCAAACGTCCCGCCTCTGGCAGCGGATCGACAGGCGACGACGGCCATGGCGGACGCCCCCGCATTCCCGGTGGATCAGGGTGCGACAGTCCCGGTGATCGCGCCGAACACCCGGAATGCCGCGTGTAAACGGGCGATCCGACTTCCACGCCACCCCGTGAAGGCCAGACCAACGTCCGATGCCCTGCCCCGCCCTCACCGTTAAAGTGGGCGGGGTATCCTGCCGGAAAACGCGCAGAAAGGAAGTGGTGGGACCCGCATGATGAAATGTCTCAAGATCCTGATCGTTGCCGGATTTCTGGTGCCGTCCCCCGTGACATTCCTGGCCAGGACCGATGGCGGGATCAGCGTCGATGCCGCTGTTGCCCTTGCCGACAAGGGGCGCGGTCGGGGTCGCGGCGGCGATGATCGTGACGATGACGACCGTGACGATGACGACCGCAGCGGGCGCCGCGGCGGGGACGATGACGACCGGCGCGATGACCGCGACGATGACCGCCGCGATGACGACGACCGCCGCTTCGAAACCGAGCGTGACAGCCGTGCCCCCGGCCGGACCTCGGATCGACCCGGAAACCTGCATCTTCGATATGCAAACGGTTGGGACGAAAGGATTTTCAACGGTCGATACCGGCTGTTGGACCCGCAGGGTCGGACGGTGGCCGACCGGGTTGCCACCTTTGCCGATCTGAAGCGGATGCAATCCGCCGCGGGCCTATGAATCCGGCTGCCCCCAGGCCTTTTGCGCGATCAACGCCGCCTCGACCCGGTTGCGCGCATGGAGCTTGCTGAGAATGCTGGTCATGTAGTGCTTGACGGTCTTTTCCTGGATGTTCAGGTCCTGCCCGATTTCCTTGTTGCTTTTCCCCGCCACGACACCTTTCAGGATATCTTCTTCCCGTTTGGTCAGGTCGTCGATCGGATCGGGGATCTTGCGGGACTTGTCCTGCATGATCCGCAACATCTGCGCTGCCAGCCCGGGCGAGACATGCGCCTCGCCAGCCGCCAGCTTTGACAGCACGTCGCGCAGCTCGACCGCTGATACGCCTTTCAGGATATATCCCATCGCCCCGGCCTGCATGGCCGCCGTCACATCCGCGCCATCCTCGGAAACCGTCAGCATCGCGATGGCCCCGGCGCTGCCCACAGCCGAAATGCGGGACACCGCCGTGATCCCGTTGCCCGGCATCGACAGGTCCAGAAGCGCGATGTCGGGTTGGTGCTGCTGCGCCAGCGCCACGGCCTCGTCCGCCGAACCGCCGACACCGACGACCTTGAATTCACCGGTTTCCTGAATGCTGCTGACCAGCCCGTCCCGGAATATCGGGTGATCGTCGGCCAGAATGATGCGTATGGTCATGGCGTTGCCTCTTCGTATGGCAGGGTCAGTTTCAAGGTCGTGCCGCCGCCGGTGGTCGAGGCGATGGCCAGGGTTCCGCCGATGCTTTCGGCGCGGTCACGCAGCCCAAGCAAACCCTGCCCCCCGTCGGGCCGCATCTGCCGGGTTTCGGTTTGATCGAACCCGGCACCCTGATCGGCCACGGTGACGGTGATCCCCTGCCCGTCGGACCGGGCCGTCACCACGGCCTCGTCCACATCGGCGTGGCGGCTGGCATTGGACAGCGCCTCTTGCAGGAACCTGAAAATGCACAGTTTCTGCGCATAGTTTATCGGGATATCCCCATCGACCCGCAGGTCGGTCGCGATGTCCAGACCGGTTTGGCGATGGTGATCGTGAACCGCCCGGTCAACCAGTGCCTGAACATCCAGGGTTTCAATGTCCGGCAGCGCCAGCCCGCGCGATATGATCCGCAACTCCTCAAGCGCCTTGTCGAGCGATTCCCTGACCAGCGTGGCATCCCGTTCCGCACCTTTCGGATCGCGCAGCGCCCCATCAAGCCGAAGCGAGGCAAGCGACAAATACTGCGCAGGCCCGTCATGCAGGTCCGATCCGATCCGCCGGATGGCCTGTTCGGTCTGGGCGATGGCGCGCGATGACGCCGCCACCACGCGGCGGCGCAGCATCGCATTCTGGGCCGATATCGTTTCCGTCCTGGCCAGTTGCTCGGTCAGTTCCATGCGCTGCAACCGGATCGTACGCCCGCCCGCCTGCACGATCCCGAACAAAAGCAAACCGCTGCCCAGAAACGTCCCGGCCACGATCAGCCAACTGGTCCGCCGGGCATCGGTGATATCGGCCGCCAGTTGATCGGCAACCTCGTAAAACTCGGCAACCGCAATGACATCGCCGGTCCAGACCTGCCGGATCGGGCTGTAGACTTCCAGAAGCGGCACACCAAGCGCAGCTTCGGCCGCATTTTCAAGATCATTCAGATCCTCGTAGGACGCGGCGATTTCACCGTTCCATGCGCGGCGCAGGTCGTCCGAAGGCTCGAACACCTGACCGATCAGCGCGGCATCCGAAGCATGGACCACACGGCCGCCGTCAAGCCAGATCTTATAGGAAACCACCCGTTCGCCGATGGTGGTTCCGTCGAATATCTCGGCCAGCGCCTGCCGCGCCGGCGCAGACAGGGTGTCGGTCTCGGCCAGTTCCTGGCTCAGCGGCGATATGAAGCTTTCCATGAACAGGGCCGCGGATGTTGCCGAATTCTGGACCACCGCGTCTTCGATGCGCTGCGAAATCCAGTTGCCGACGAACACCATCGCGCCGATCATCACGACCGCCCCGGCAAGCAGGAACTGTCCGGGAAGGGGAAGGCTTTGCCAGCGCCGGATGTTGCCGATCCATTTCATAGACAACGTCTAGCACCTGATGACGGTTGCGCACACAGACTTAGGTCTGAAAGCCGAACGATTGCCCACAAACGCGTCCGGCCTGCATCCGCGCGCCGTGAACCGCTTCGCGCAGATGCTACCAAAGCGCCCGACCGGGGCGCGGGACCATGTGCCCTTGCGTCAGCCCGGTTGCGATCCGCGACGAAATTCAGGGCGGAACATCGTCGGGCAGCCACGCCCCCTGTCTTTTGACATGTAAAGGGCCAGATCGGCATCGGACAGGATCCGCTCTGCCGTCACATGGTCATGGTCGGTGCTGCGGGCAATGCCGATGCTGGCTGAAATGCGGCATTCCCGCCCCGCAAAGGGGATCGGACGCTCAAGCCGGGCAATGATACGCGTCGCAATGCTGTGCAGCATGTCACCATCGACAAGCCGTCCGAACAGGATGACGAATTCATCCCCGCCGATGCGTGCGACCATATCGGTCCCCCGCGTTTCATCGGTCAGCACCGCGGCCACTTCGCGCAACACCGCGTCGCCCGCCGCATGGCCCTGCGTGTCATTGACCGCCTTGAAGAAATCAAGGTCGATATGCATCAGCGAGAACACCCCGCCACGGGCGATATGCCGACCAAGGCCGATGTCGAAGGCCCGGCGGTTCTGCAACCCCGTCAGCCCATCTGTCATCGCCTCAACCTGTGCCTCGGCCTTCTCGTCATGTAACCGGTGCGCCAGCTGCGTGGTTGTCTCCATCGCGGCGGTTTTCGCCTCCATCAGATAGAGCATTTCAACGGTCAGGTCGGTCGGGGCGAAATCCGAACCTGCAAGCCTGTAACGCGCCACGGCATCCACCACGGAATAGCCGAATGACAGGTTCATCAGCACCTGGGCGCCACCGGGCAGGACGGCAACCGCCCCCACCATCGTGGTGCCCGAGCCATCCTTCAGCCGCAGATAGACCTTCGCATCCCCCATCGCACGCACATCGTCCATCGACCGCACGACACGGGGGCGCCGCAATTCGAACAGCGAAAACGCGCTGCGCCCGGCCAGCGGGCGCCCGAACACCTTGATCAGGGTCGGACCGGCATGGCTGATCCGGGCATCACCGTCCAGCAACAGGTGCATCGGCATCATCTGATCCAGCGTGTGCGGTGCGATCGGGATCGTTGCAGCCACTGTCACGGCGCCTCCCCCCCGGCAAGGTGAAAGGCGCGGCCCGTTCCGTGACGCATTTCCAGCAAGCGAACCGATATGGTTTCCGCCTGGCCGTCGCGGCCCTGATGTTCCAGATAGGCCAGCGCACCGTAATCATCCGCCAAGGCCCGAAGGACGCCCAGCACGATAAAACCGACCCCATGCGCCACGTCGTAACAGGTGATGTGAAATTCATCTTCGGTCACCGCATCCAGTTCAATCGCCGGCAGGTCCAGATCCGGCACAGCCAGCTGGGCACGGCCACGCAGGTCTTCCAGTGAATGAAGAAAATCCGTGTAATCCACACCGCCGAAGCGCAGCAAGCGCCGCACCCGTTCAACCCGGTTGTCGGTCACAAGAAACGTGCCGAAATCTTCCAGCAGAGTGTCGGGCGGTTTGTTCAGGTGCCGGGCGGCTTCCACAACCAGCCGGTCTGCCAGATCGGCATCATAGCGGAACAGCGGTTCGAAACTGTCATACCCAAGGTCCAGCCGCGCCATGATGGCACGCCATCGCCCGACCCCGTATGTGAAGGCCACGAACCCTTCGAAACACCAGAATATCAAACCATGAATCGTCATAATGCACTCTTTCCCAGAGCGACATTAGCGATGGAGTGTAAACAAAAGGAAAATGCGCAACCGTCCGGGCGCGGTATACACCCCTAGCCCGACACACTGTCCAGCCAGGCCGGGATATGCCCGATATCGTCCAGCACGATGTCGGCGAAGGGCGCAAGCTCGTGCGCGCGTGCCATTCCGGTCAGCACGGCGATGGTTTTCATCCCCGCCGCGCGCCCGGCACGAAGGTCATGCAAGCTGTCGCCCACCATCGCCACGCGATCCGGCGGCAGACCGGTTGCCGCCGCAAAAGCCAGGCAGGGGCCAGGCGCCGGTTTCACCCCGTGACCGCTATCATAACCCGAGATGAAGTCGAACAACCCCGTCACCCCGGCCGCCTCCAGATGCGCCCGTGCGGGGGCTTCGGCATCGTTCGTGGCAACCCCGATTTTCAGCCCGCGCGCGCGCAGCGTCGCAAGATAGGGGGCCAGCGCGACCGCCTCGACCTGCGGGGCGATCGCAGCCTCTTCGTTAAGAAGTGTTTCCAGCGCCTCGTCTGAACAGGTAACATGCCGGCGCAGTTCATTCACCACCTCGGACGGGGTGCCGGCGATCACCACGCTGTCGGGCCGAAAGCTCTTGCTGTCGACATCGTATCCGATATCGACGCCGATCACCCGCGCCCGATCAATATCGCCTTCGGTCAGCCGCATCAGCACCGCATGGGCCCAGCTTTCCCATGTCGCCTCGAACAGGAACAACGTCCCGTCCTTGTCAAAAAGCAGCGCATCGACAGCCATGTATCACCTTCCCGTCGCAATCACATTGCATTGAAAACAAATCGTCTTTCAGATCAAGTCCAGTTTATCTGCGCCCCGCCCGGAAGCACCTGCCGGGCGGTCGAAAGACGGTCATAAGGCAGGTTCAGCGCATCGCACGCCCGGATCACCCAGGCATCGTCCATCAGCAGGAAATCCAGCACTGACCCCAGAAAGGCCGCATCCCCCGCGCTTTGGCGCAAGGCGTCCTGATCGACCCCGGTCGCCCCCATGAAAACCGGCAACAGCTCCTCGTCCGCGATCAGCCATCCCAGCACATGCAACGCGGTGGTTTCGGCGTTTTCCGGCGTCATTTCCATCCTCCTTAACGATTGGAAAGGTTTTCTTAACCAATCTGGCAGCAATATGAACAGACCTTTTAACCAAGCACAATGACAAGGGCGAATTGACGGTATGAGTGAGAGAATCCTGATCGCGGATGACCTTGCGACCAATCGCATCGTATTGAAGGTCAAACTGACTGTCGCCTGTTACGAGGTCATTCAGACGGATCGGTGCGACGACGTGGCCGCCCTGGCGCGCGCGACCCGGCCCGACCTGATCATCCTGGGGCGCGGGCGCGGCGATTGCAGCCTGTCGACCTGCCGCGACCTGAAGGCCGATCCCGTGCTCGGCACGATTCCGATCATCATGGTGTCGGATCAGGACGACCAGCGCGCGCGGCTGGAGGCGATCATGGCGGGGGCCGACGACGTCTTTTCCAAACCGCTGAACGAAGCCACGCTGATGGCGATGGTGCGCAACCTGATCCGGGCGCGCGGCGCAGACAACGAAGTCATGCGCCGCCGCGACCTGTCGCGCGATTTCGGCTGTGCCGAAGCGCCCGCGCTGTTCGCCCGCCATGCCCGTGTTGCGCTGATCGCCCCCGATGCCGAAACCGGCATCCTGTGGCGGATGCACCTTGCCACCGAGATACGCCACCGTATCGACATCATGACCCAATCCCAGGCGTTGGAAGATATGGGCGCCCCTGGACCGGTGCCCGATGCCTTCGTGATCGCCTCGACGCTCGGCGAACCCTCGGACGGGCTGCGGCTGGTCAGCGAGCTCAGGTCGCGCCAGACCACGCGTCACGCGGTCATCGTGGTGCAGGATTGCGGCGAATCCCCGTCCCCCAGTTCGATGGCGCTGGACCTGGGCGCAAATGCCGTCCTGCGGCCCGGCTTCGACGCGCGCGAACTGGCCTTGCGCCTGACACGGTTGCTGGCCCGGAAGTTCGAAGGGGATGACCTGCGCAAGACGTTCGACACCAATCTGGCGCTGGCGTTGCGCGACCCGCTGACCGGCCTGCACAATCGCCGTTTCGCGCAAAGCTATCTGAACCGGCTGGAGCGCGAGGCGCAAACGAGAGGCCAGTCATTTGCCATCATGGTGCTTGACCTTGACCGGTTCAAAGCCATCAACGACACGTTCGGCCACCCCGTCGGGGACGAGGTATTGGTCGAAGTGGCAAAGCGGTTGAAGGACAATCTGCGCGACATGGATCTTCTGGCGCGATATGGCGGCGAAGAGTTTCTGATCGCCCTGCCCGGCGTCACCCACCAGCAGGCAGAAGCGATGGCAGAACGGCTGCGACGCGCTGTCAGCGACCGCCCGATTGCCGCCGGAGCGATGGCGGACGGTATCGCGGTGACATTGTCGATCGGCGTGGTGGTGTCGGACGATGTCAGCGAAAGCGCGGGCTCCGCTCAGGACCTGCTGCAATTTGCCGATCAGGCGTTGTATCGCGCCAAGGCCGACGGGCGCAATCAGGTGACGTTCATCTCGGACGCGGCGTGATGCGCCTTGCACTCACGCCATGATCCGGCAGCCCCGAACCGCTTCGGGTTAGGGTGTGCGCTTGCGCACCGACTTCTCGATGCGATCGGCGAACGCCGCGCGCTCGTCCGCGCTCATCTGTCCGATACGTTCGACCAGAACGGTCCGGGCCAGGTCGCCGCGGTGGCGCAAGCGCTCGGATTGCCGGGTCATTGTCGACAAAAGCGCATCCGGGTCGAACGGCCTGGCGCGCAGCGCGGACAACATGCTTTGGAACTCGGCCTCCAGCGCCGTGCGGTTCTCGGCGAACGAGCCGCTGCGATCGCGCAGGATCTTGCCGATCTGGCGGCGGTCCGTGCGGTCCAAAGCACTGGCCAGCGGGGCAAATCCCAGATCGCGGATCGCCCCGCGATTGGGACCGTGGGCGTCAAACCCAAGGTCGCGGCGGTCGCCCCATTTTGCCCCCACCACCAGCCCCACCACCAGCAGGTTCAGGGTCAGGGATACAGCAAGCACGATCCGTGGCCATTTCGACCGGCTTGCAACACGCGGATCGGTCGGTGGTGTGTCGGGTTTGCTCATCCCTCATCCTCCATCAAAACATCTGCTCCCAGATACCCGGGGGCAAGGTCTTCCAGCGCATAGGTTTCATCGGCCGCTGAATAATCACCACTCAGCACCAACCCGCCCGAGATCGCTTCAAGCCGGGTCGGCGCGACGAAGCCGATCCAAACCCCGACAATGGTCGCCGTTGCCATCCCCGCAAGCGCCGGCCATCCGCCGACACTTGCCCTCAGATCGGCCCAGAACCCACCCGCGCGGCGGTCCTTTCCTGACACCGACAGAACGTCCGGCGGCGGCACAGAAGTCACATCCGCACGCGCCTGCTGCATGGCCGCATCGTCAAGAATGGCGGCCATCAATGCGTCGGACGGGGCGGCGGTCTCGACCCGCGCGGCCTTGAAGAACGCCTCCAGCTCGTGGTCGTCCAACATGTGCCTGTCTGTCTTTTGCCTGTCTGCCTTTCGCCTGTCAGTCTTTGCCATATCCCAACTCCTCTCGCTGACCTGCCAAGGCCCGTGCCAGGGATTTCTTGCCACGGGCGGTCAGGCTTTCAACGGCTTCGAC
>JAUHWP010000107.1 GCA_030424645.1 Alphaproteobacteria bacterium | reverse complement strand
TTCGAAGGGGAAGGGGTGCCGCTTGGCGTCGCGCGCGTCCATCACGGCCTCGCGCGCCTGTTCGGCTTCGGTCACGACAAAGCCGCCGCCGATGGAATAATAGGTCTCGCGCACCACCACGTCGCCTTGGGCATCGGTTGCCATCAGCTGCATTCCGTTGGCATGGCCGGTCAGGGGTGTCTCATAGTCGAAAATTAGGTCGGTCTTCGGGGCGAAGCGCAGCGGGCCAAGCCCGTCCGGGTTGACTGTGCCGGTGCGTTCGATCTCGGCCAGCGTCGCCTCGGCGCGGGCGTGGTCATAGGTGTCAGGCAGGAACCCGGCCAGACCAAGGATGGTGGCGCGGTCACTGGCGTGGCCCACGCCGGTAAAGGCCAGCGACCCGTGCAGCGAGGCGCGCAAGCCCTGCACCTTGAAGGGTTGGGCGCGCAGATGGTCCAGAAAGCGCCCACCGGCCACCATCGGCCCCATCGTGTGGGACGAGCTGGGACCAACCCCGATTTTGAACATGTCGAAGACGGACAGGAACATGATGACCTCGTGCGTTACCGGCTTGGATCAGATTGATCATTTCATAGGGACGCGGCTGTGTAAAAACGACGCTTTTTACCTCAGTCCGGCCGGGTCAGCACGAAAGCCGCCCCCGCGCCCATCAAAACCGCCTGTGCCAGCAAGACCAAGGGCGGTGCGCCAAGGATCAGTGAGACCACGAAGACCAGCGCCATCATGAAGGTCGCCAATGTCTTTGCCCGTCGCGAGATCGCGCCGCGATCCTCCCAATCCTTGATCGCGGGGCCGAAATGGGCGTGGTCGATCAGCCATGCCCGCGCCTTCGGGCTGCCCTTGCCAAAGGCGAACGCGGCCACCAGCAAAAAGGGTGTGGTCGGCAGAACGGGCAGGATGACCCCGATCAACCCCAGCGCCACCGCGCTCCAGCCCAATGCGATATAGACGTATCTGCTCATCGGCTGTGTTCTGCCCCTGCCGGAAATGCGTTGCGCCAGCTTTGGGCGATGCCGGGTCGAATGTCCACCCGGTGCGCCAATTGCCCGCGATACGGCGAATTTCAGCGGGGCCGGGCGTTCCCCTCTCGCCACCCTCGACCATGCGTTTTATAACGCCTCAACTCGAAACATGCGCCACAAAGGGAATCGCTGCCATGTCCGGAGAACTCTCACCCATCGACACCGCCAAATTCGTCGCTGCCAAGCGGGCGGTTCAGTATGTCGAAGACGGTATGCGTGTGGGGCTGGGCACCGGGTCCACCGCGGCCTGGATGGTGCGTTGCCTGGGCGAACGTGTCCGCAGCGAGGGGTTGAAGATCACCGGTGTGCCGACCAGCACCCGCACCGCCGACCTGGCGCGGCAGGTCGGGATCGAGGTGACGACGCTGGACGAGGCCAAGTGGCTGGACCTGACCATTGACGGCACCGACGAATACGACCCCGACCTGTGTCTGATCAAGGGTGGCGGCGGCGCGCATTTGCAGGAAAAGATCGTCGCCACCGCGTCGGACCGGATGGTGGTCATCGCCGATCCCACCAAGGGGGTCGAAATGCTGGGCGCCTTCCCGTTGCCGATCGAGGTGATCCCCTTCGGCCTGCAAGCCACCAAGGGGCTGGTCGAAGAGCTTCTGTCTGCGATGGACGTTCTGGGCACCAAGGCGGTTCTGCGTGAAAAGGGTGGCGTGCCTTTCGTCACGGATGAAGGCAACCACATCATCGACCTGCACCTGAAACGCATTCAGGACCCGCGTAAACTGTCGATGGTATTGAACCAGGTGCCGGGCGTGGTCGAGAACGGGTTGTTCATCGACATTTGCGACGCGGTCGTGATCGGCCATGGCGATGGCCGGGTCGAGGTGATCGACATCAACGAAGGCACCCACGAGGAAGAGCGGATCCAATTTGCCGACAGCGACAATATCTTCGCGGATATCTGACCTGCTCTGACCGGCGTGGCGCGGCCCTGCCACGCGCAATCGTGAACCATGTGACATCACAGGCACTGGAAGTCCGGTCGCGTTGCCCATAGCTTCTGCCGGAATGTGATATGCGCCAGGAAGGCGCGGGATGGGCAGAAAAGGCAGATGGAATGAGCGGATTTGACTATGACCTGTTCGTGATCGGCGGCGGATCGGGCGGCGTGCGCGCCGGGCGCGTGGCGGCCGAAGGTGGGGCCAAGGTGGGTCTGGCGGAAGAATTCCGCATGGGCGGCACCTGTGTGATCCGGGGCTGTGTGCCGAAAAAGCTGATGGTCTTCGCCTCACAATATGGTCCCGCTGCCGATGCGGCCCGCGCTTATGGCTGGCAGGACAATGCGCGCGGCGAATTTGACTGGGCGGGCACGTTCCGCCCCGCGCTGCACGCCGAGCTGGACCGGCTTGAGGGGATATATGCCCGCAACCTTGGCAGTGCGGGTGCTGATATCTTCAACGCGCGGGCGACCCTGAAAGACGCCCATACCGTTGCGCTGTCGACGGGCGAGACCTTCACGGCGAAACACATCCTGGTGGCCACCGGCGGGCGCCCCTTTCTGCCGAACACCCCCGGCGCGCGGGAATTGGGCATCACCTCGAACGAGGTGTTCAATCTGGATGACTTCCCCAAACGTATCCTGATCGTGGGCGGTGGCTATATCGCCTGCGAGTTTGCCTGTATCTTCAACGGGTTGGGGTCCCATGTGGCCCAATGGTATCGCGGCGCACAAATCCTGCGCGGCTTTGACGATGAAGTGCGCGGGTTCCTGGCCGAACACATTCGCGAGCGTGGCGTCGACCTGCATGTCGGTCTTGAGGTCGAGCGGATGGAGCGTCGTGACGGGGAAATCTGGGTCAAGGGCACCGATGGGCGCGAAGAACTGTTCGACCAGGTGCTGTTTGCGACCGGGCGGGTTGCCAACACCGACGGGTTGGGTCTGGAAGAGATCGGGGTGAAACTGGGGCGCTCAGGCGAAGTGATTGTCGACGAATACAGCCAGACCGCCGTGCCCTCGATCTATGCGGTCGGGGATGTGACGGACCGGATCAACCTGACGCCGGTCGCAATCCGCGAAGGCATGGCGTTTGTCGAAACCGTGTTCAACGGCAACCCGACCAAGCCCGATCACGAAAACGTCGCCTCGGCGGTGTTTACCCAGCCGGAATACGGCACCGTGGGCCTGTCAGAAGAAGACGCCCGCGCGCAGGAAAAGATCGACGTCTACAGCGCCGCGTTCCGTCCGATGCAGAAAAGTTTCATCGGTGTGAACGAACGCGTGTTGTTCAAGCTGATCGTCAGCCAGAAAACGCAGAAGGTTCTGGGCTGCCATATCGTCGGGGACGGGGCAGGCGAAATGATCCAACTGGCTGCGGTCGCGGTGAAAATGGGCGCGACCAAGGCGGATTTTGACCGGACCGTGGCCGTTCACCCCACCATGTCGGAAGAAATCGTGCTGATGAAGTCGCCCACGCGCAGCGACTAAGCGGTCCGTGAAACCCTGCGATCGGGGGTCTTCCCGAAACGCTTCAAGCCCCGTTTCGGGGGCGAAATGTGAAAGCACAGGAAATTCAACTCAAAAGGGGGCGCATTGCGGCCCCTTTGCCTTGAAATCCGGCCCGCAAAGGGTCAGGTATGACGACGAAACCATTAACGTGGAAGGAATTGGACCAGATGGCCAGCGATAATGGCGGTCCCTGGGGCGGCGGTGGAAACCGTGGCGGCTCTGGCGGGCGTCCCCCCTCGAACGGTGGCGGCAACCGTGGCGGCAAGGACCAGCCGCAAATGCCTGAAATTGACGAGCTGATGAAAAAAGGCCAGGAGCAGTTGCGCGTCCTGATGGGCGGTCGGGGCGACAAACGTCGCAGCGGCGGAAATGGCGGTGGCACCGGCGGGCCGAGTTTCGGGCGCGGGTCGATCCTGCTGGTCGCGCTTGTTGCGGTTGCGGTCTGGGTCTTTGCCAGCTTCTATCGCGTGGACACGTCGGAACAATCGGTCGAGCTTCTGTTCGGGGAACGCTATGGCGTCGGGCAGGAAGGTCTGAACTTCGCGCCCTGGCCGGTCGTCACCAAGGAAATCTATCCCGTGACGCGCGAGAACATCATCAACATCGGCGATGGACCCAACGAGGGGCTGATGCTGACCGGGGACGAGAATATCGTCGATATCGACTATCAGGTGGTCTGGAACATCTCGGATATCGAGAAGTTCGTCTTCAACCTGGCTGCGCCGGAAAACACCATCCGGGCCGTGTCTGAATCGGCGATGCGCGAAATCGTTGCCCGCTCGCGTCTGGCGCCGATCCTGACCTCGGATCGTGGGATCATCCAGCAGGATCTTGAGCAGTTGATCCAGACGACGCTGGACGCCTATCAGTCGGGCGTCAACATCGTTCGGGTGAACTTCGACCGGGCCGACCCGCCCGAGGACGTGATCGACAGTTTCCGCGAGGTGCAGGCCGCCGAGCAGACCCGCGATACGCTGCAAAAGCAGGCGGATGCCTATGTCAACCGCGTCGTCGCCGCAGCCCGCGGTGAAGCTGCTCAGCTTCTGGAAGAGGCCGAAGGCTATCGCGCCCGCGTGGTCAACGAAGCCGAAGGTGAAGCGGCACGCTTCATCGCGGTGTATGACGAGTTTGCCAAGGCGCCGGATATCACGCGCAAGCGGCTTTATCTTGAAACGATCGAGAAGGTGATGCGCAGCGTGGACAAGGTCATCCTTGACGAAGGTGTCAGCGGCGAAGGGTCGGGTGTCGTGCCCTACCTGCCGTTGAACGAGTTGACGCGCCGACCGGCGGAAACCACCGACGGGGGGACGAACTGATGAAACGCACTCAAATCATCCTTGTGGCGCTGGTGGCGCTGGTGTTCGGCGCCCTGCAGGCGGTCTATATCGTGGATGAGCGCGAAGTTGCCCTTCGACTTTGGTTCGGGGAAGTCCAGGCCGAGATCACCGATCCGGGCCTGTATTTCAAGATCCCGGTTCTGCACGAGATCGTCAAATATGACGGGCGGATCCTGCCCCTGGAAACCAGCAAGCTTGAAGTCACCCCGGCGGACAGCCGGCGGCTTGAGGTGGACGCCTTCGCCCGCTGGCGGATCGCCGATGCCCGACAGTTCCGTCGCGCGGTCGGTGCAAGTTCGATTGTCGGGGCGCAACCGCGTCTTGAACGGATCCTGAATGCGGAATTGCGCGAGGTTCTGGGTCGGGTGGATTCCGATGCGGTTCTGTCTGCCGACCGGGTTCTGTTGATGAACCAGATCCGCGATCAGGCCCGCACGCAGGCGGCGTCACTGGGGGTCGAGATCATCGACGTGCGCATCAAGCGCGCCGATCTGCCCAAGCAGAACCTTGAAGCGACCTTCGAACGGATGCGGGCGGAACGTCAGCGTCTGGCCGCGGACGAGATCGCCCGCGGGAACGAGGCCGCACAGCGTCTGCGGGCCACCGCCGACCGGACCGTGGTGGAAACGGTGTCCGAGGCGCGCAAACAGGCGCAGATCATTCGTGGTGAAGCCGATGCCCGCCGCAACGGTATCCTTGCCGATGCGCTGGGTCGGGACGCGGAATTCTATGCTTTCCTGCGGTCTCTGGAAGCCTATGAAAACTCGCTGGTGGGGGGCAACTCGTCGATGGTGCTGTCACCGGACAGCGAGTTCTTCGACTATCTGAAATCGGATACGGGCCGGTGATCTCGACGATACTGTTGGGCATCGGGCTTGTGCTCGTGATCGAGGGGCTGGTGTTCGCACTGGCCCCTTCGCGTCTGGACGACCTGGTGGCGATGATGGCGGCGATGTCGCGCGATCAGCGCCGGATGATCGGACTTGTGGCGTTGGCGCTGGGCGTTCTGCTGGTTTGGCTGTCGCGCCTGTGATCCCACCCGGCCGCTGACATGCGCGTCTGGCGTGTCAGTTTGTCCATGTCGCACAATTTACTTGCCATGCGGGGCAAGTCGTATATCGGTGGCCAAATTCTTTGCAAAGCAGGCTTATGAAACATACCCCCGACTTCCCGCCCTCACCCGACAGCACGAAATCCGCGAGGGACTGGGTAAAGACCCTGGCCGCCTATCGCGAGCCAAACCAGTGGCGCAGCGCATTTGAACTTACGGTCAGCATCGTTCCGTTCGTTATTTTGTGGGGGCTGGCATGGTGGTCAATGTCGATCAGTCTTTGGCTGACACTTGCAATCTCGGTCTTCAATGCGCTGTTCCTGCTGCGCCTGTTCACCATTCAGCACGATTGCGGTCACGGCGCGTTTTTCAAGCAGCGGGCACTCAGCGATTGGGTTGGGCGGGTGATCGGGGTGCTGACCCTGACGCCCTATGCCGTCTGGCGGCGCACCCATTCCATCCATCACAGTGCGGCGGGCAACCTGGGCAAGCGCGGGATCGGCGATATCCTGACCCTGACGGTCAGGGAATATAATGCCCTGTCGCGGTATGAGCGTCTGAAATATCGGCTCTATCGCAATCCGATCATCCTGTTCGGGTTCGGGCCGGGCTATCTGTTCCTTCTGCAAAACCGGTTGCCGTTCGGCCTGATGAACAGCGCACGATACTGGATCAGCGCGATGGGCACCAATCTGGCCATCGTCGCGGCGCTGGGCGCAATCTGGTATTTCGGCGGGTTTTCGGCGCTATTGCTGATTTTCCTTCCCACCACCATTCTGGCGGCCACCGCCGGTATGTGGCTGTTCTATGTGCAGCACCAGTTTGAAGACACCCATTGGAGCACCGAGGAAGACTGGCAGCTTCACGATGCCGCGCTTGAAGGCAGCTCGCATTACATCATGCCGCCGGTTCTGCAATGGTTCAGCGCCAATATCGGCATTCACCATGTGCATCACCTTTACAGCCGTATTCCGTTTTATCGGCTGACCGAGGTGCTGCGCGACCATGCGGAACTGGCGCAGGCCAACCGCATGACCATCGCCGAAAGCCTGTCCTGCGCGCGGCTGCATCTTTGGGATGCAGAGCGCGGGCAGCTTCTGTCCTTCGCTCAAGCCCGCGCGATCTATGGATAGGCGTGCGGGGCGGCCATGCCTTGGGCGTCTTCCCGCGTGTCACGGGGCATTACAGACGTTCACATGCCGGTGAATACTGTTCAGGACCTTTGTGTTGCGCTTTAGTGTCCCTATCTAGAGACTATTCTTGTTCGGGCAGAGGCTCGAAACTGTTTCTTGAAAGGAGAGAGGTGTGAAAGTGCAGGCGATTTCCCCCGAACACATGCAGATCCGGGGCATGCGCGCTTTTGTCGGGCTTATCATGGCATTGGCCGTGGTCCTGGCATCGGGGCTTCGGGCCGAGGCGCGCGGCGCCCCCGACAGCTTTGCCGATCTGGCCGAACAGGTCAGCCCGGCGGTGGTGAACATCACCACATCGACCATTGTCGCGCAACGGACCGGCAACCAGCCGATGATCCCCGAAGGCAGCCCGTTCGAAGATTTCTTCCGCGACTTCCTGGACCGCAACCAGCCCGGCGGGCCGAACGGCAATGACAACGCGCCGCGCCAGCGCCGCAGCCAGGCTCTGGGTTCGGGCTTCGTGATCTCCGAAGACGGGTTCATCGTGACCAACAACCACGTCATCGAAGGCGCCGACGAGATCCTGATCGAGTTCTTCAATGGCGGCGGTGAACTGCCGGCCGAGGTGATCGGCACCGACCCCAATACCGATATTGCGGTTCTGAAAGTGGAAAGCGACAAGCCGCTGCCCTTCGTCACCTTCGGCGACAGCGACATCATGCGTGTCGGCGACTGGGTGATGGCCGTCGGCAACCCGCTGGGGCAGGGTTTTTCGGTTTCGGCCGGGATCGTGTCACAGCGCAACCGCGAATTGTCGGGCGCCTATGACGACTACATCCAGACCGACGCGGCGATCAACCGGGGCAACTCGGGCGGGCCGCTGTTCAACATGGACGGAGAGGTGGTTGGCGTGAACACGGCGATCCTCAGCCCCAATGGCGGCTCGATCGGGATCGGCTTTGCCATGTCGTCCGCAGTCGTGAAACGCGTCGTGGACCAGTTGAAGGAATTCGGCGAAACCCGTCGTGGCTGGCTGGGCGTCCGTATTCAGGACATCACCGACGACATCGCCGAAGCCATGGGGCTTGAGAACACCAACGGGGCGTTGATCACCGACGTGCCGGACGGTCCTGCCAAGGATGCGGGCATTCTGCCCAACGACATCATCCTGTCCTTCGACGGCACCGATGTTGTTGATACGCGTGAACTGGTGCGGATCGTGGGCAATGCGCCGGTCGGCAAGGCCGTGCGTGTGGTGATCCTGCGCGATGGTCAGACCGAAACGGTAAAGATCACCCTGGGCCGTCGCGAAGATGCCAGCGCGGCACCGGGCGAAGCCCCCGACGAAGACACGCCCGAGGCACCCGCCGAAGGCAAGGTTCTGGGGATGTCACTGGGTGAGCTGGACGATATGCGCCGCGAAGACCTTGGGCTGGCACCGTCAGCCGAAGGGCTGGTCGTGCTGGACATCGACGAAGACAGCGAGGCCTTTGAGAAAGGTATCCGCGCGGGTGATGTCGTGGCCGAAGCCGGGCAAGAGGCCGTCGCGTCGATCGAAGCGCTGGAATCACGGCTTGAGGCCGCCAGGGATGGTGGTCGCAAATCGGTGCTGCTTCTGGTGCGTCGCGATGACAATCCGCGCTTTGTCGCGCTGACATTGGAATAAGCGACCAAAGAAAAACCCCGTTCGGTGCGAACCGGACGGGGCTGAAAGTCCGCACCGGATTGGCGCGGGCTTTTTTTGATGGTGACGATCTTACAGGGTGTTGATGTCGCCGCGGCACAGCCCGATATCGTCAAGCTCGCGGTCGCTCAGTTTTTCCAGGGCGTTCCGGGTCATGCGCGCGTCGTTCCAGGCGGTGACGACCGCCACGGCTTTGCGGAAAGCAGCGGACAAACGGCCGCCGAATGACGCACCGTTCACAGGGATATATGTCGTTTCGAAAGCAGCCATTGTTCTGTTCCTTCTGGGTTGGATAACGGCAACAAGCATCATTGCTTTGGCGCGCATCTAGGACCGATTTTCAGGGGCGGCAAGGTCGCAAATTGCATGACTCATATGCGTTTTCTGCAACGGGTCGTATTCGGGATACGCGGTGTCGAAAACAGGCCGGGTCGGTCGATTTTCGACCCGCGACATTCTGTCCGTCAGGATGACCTGTGGCGCAAAAGCCTCAGCTTTTCGGCCTGTGCACGGTGGGTTGGCATCCCGAAGGCGTGCAAAAGATTCTGGTGCGTGTTCTCGTTTCGTGCTAGTCCGGTCGGCAACAAAGGCGCCGCATGAGCGTGCGGGCGACAAGCAGGGCAGACAGGGCAGGACAAGACATGCGCGTAATTGGCATCGACCCGGGGCTGAGGAATCTTGGCTGGGGTGTGATCGACACCGACGGCACACGCATGTCGCATGTGGCCAACGGCATTTGCCATTCCCGCACCGGCGATCTGGCCTCGCGCCTGTTGTCGCTTTACGACCAGCTATCCGCTGTGTTGGACGAGTTTGCGCCCGACACGGCAGCCGTCGAACAAACGTTCGTGAACAGGATGCCGTGGCCACCCTGAAACTGGGGCAGGCGCGCGGGATCGCGCTTCTGGTGCCAGCCAAGGCCGGGCTGCCCATCGGGGAATATGCGCCCAACGCAGTGAAGAAGGCCGTCGTGGGGGTGGGCCATGCCGACAAGGTCCAGGTGGAGCACATGGTCAAGATGCAACTGCCCGGCGTGAAGATCACGGGCGCCGATGCCGCTGATGCGCTGGTCTACCGACACCGGCAACTGCCCGGCGCAGATCTGTACTTTGTCGCCAATACGACAGGCGCAAGCCTCGAAGTAGCGGCTGATTTTCGCGTTATAGGCAGGGAGGCAGAGTTATGGAACCCTGAAACAGGTGCTATTGAAGTGGTAGCCTGGCGCCGCGAGAAAAACGTGACAACCGTTACTTTCCCGCTGGAAGCTTATGGGTCCAGATTTGTCGTTTTTCGGAATAAGTCAGACCGTTTGTCCGCCGCCTCAGAAGCCCAATATGTGGCGGCTCGCACTGAGCTGGAAAAGGGCTGGACACTGAGCTTTC
>JAUHWP010000106.1 GCA_030424645.1 Alphaproteobacteria bacterium | reverse complement strand
GCCTTGGCGCCGAACTTGTGATGGGTCATTGCCACGATGGCAGCATCTGAACAGTCAATCACCACCGAGGCCAGATCCGCCTCGGCCCGGTTCAGATAAAGAAAGCCGTGCCTGGGATGCAGGGCATCGGCGCTGAGAACCGACAGATCATAACAGAACTGCCGCGCCTGCCCTTCGGCCACGTGACCGAACGCGCCCAATTCGTCAGCGTGCATTTCACCGCCCAGCAGATAGACACGGTTTCCATTGTGACCGACCAGCGTCTGCGCCACCTGGACCGAGTTGGTCGTGATCGAAAGATTGCCGCGCGCGCGCAGCTCCTCGGCCACGAACGCCGTGGTGCTGCCGACATCCAGAAACAGGGTCATGCCATCATCGACCTCGCGCAGCAGCGTTTTCGCCACGGCGCGCTTTTCACGGGCATATTGTTCGATCCGCTTGAAAAAGCTCGGGTCGCTTTGGGTGCCGACCAGATAGGCCCCGCCGTGAACCCGCGCGACCGAACCCGATTTGGACAGCGCCTTGATCGTGCGCCGCACGGTTTCTTCCGAGACATCCAGCGCATTGGCCAGTTCGGAATTCTTGGCAAACCCTCCCACCCGGCGAATTGCATCCAGCAATTCCAGTTCACGATAGGAATGCTTTACCTCTCCTGCCACATCGCCCTCCAAGCGCGCCACCGGATCGCATTTACTGCGCCATTACCACAATTACACACAATTTTGTGGAGTTTTGCCCGAATCTGAATGGAACTCAAGAAAAAACCACAAAAGCTTCCAGCATCCCGTTGCGATGGCAACGCCAAAGCCTGTCAGGACCCCTTGCATCCTGCACCAGCAACCTTCCAGAAATCCGGTGTCGGCGGCTCATACCGCGCGCTTGCCGCATATGGCTCGTCATGCCCAAGGGCATGTGACCCCTGAGATGCGGCCAAACCACATGACGCTGACTGTTGCGAAAACGGGCGTCGGCCCAAGGCCGGTTCAGAGCCTTCGGACGGGCCGGCGCTGGGCCGGTTCAGCGCACCACGAAATCCGCATGAAGCGCGCCCGCGGCCTTGATGCTTTTCAGGATGTCGATCAGATCGCGGGGGGCAACGCCCAGCGCGTTCAGCCCCGCAATCACCTCTGACAGTGACGCACCACCATCGACCTCGGCCAGGCCGATGCCCGGCTCTTCCTCGATCCCCGCGCTGCTGCGCGGGACCAGGATCGGTTCACCGTTCGAAAACGGGTTGGGCTGGACGACCATCGGCTGTTCCTGAATTCGAAGCGTCAGGTTGCCTTGCGATACGGCAACGCGGCTGATCCGCACATCTTCCCCCATCACGATGGTGCCTGACCGCTGGTCGACCACCACCCTGGCCTTGCGCTCGGGTTGCACCCCGAGGTTTTCGATCGTGCCAATCGCATGCGCCGGTGAAATCGCGCGCGTTGCGCTGATATCGACGACGACGGTGCCGCTGTCCAGCATCCGCGAGACAACACGGTCAAACCTGGCATTGATCGCGCGTTCGATGCGTTCGGCAGTGGTGAAATCGGGCGTGCGCAGCGCCAGCCGGATGGATTTGAGCTTGGTGAAATCAAAGTCGATTTCCTGTTCGACACGCGCCCCGTTGGGTATCACACCGCTGGTCGGAACGCCTTGCGTGACCTTACCCGCGTCGCCTTCGGCCACGGCCCCGCCCGCGATGACGGTGCCTTGCCCGACGGCATAGATCTCGCCGTCTGCCGCATTCAGCGGCGTCATGATCAGGGTGCCTCCCAAAAGGCTTTTGGCATCGCCGATGGCCGAAACGGTCACATCGATCTGCGATCCGGCACGGGCAAAGGGCGGCAGCGCGGCGGTCACGAAAACGGCGGCCACGTTCTTCGGGCGAAACTGCTCGCCGGTGATGTTCACGCCCAGCCGTTCCAGGATGTTGGACATGATGTCTTCGGTGAAGGGCGCGTTGCGGATGCCGTCCCCCGTTCCGTTCAACCCGACAACCAGGCCATAACCCACCAGATCATTGCCGCGCACCCCGTCGAATTCGACAAGGTCCTTGATACGCACCGGGTTTGCCTGGGCTGCGGTCAAGGCAAGCAGAAGCGAAAGCAGAAAGGCCGCAAGTCGGGTCATCGCATGTAATCCGTGAAGCTGAGTTGGGACAGCCGTGCCGTCACCGTGTAAAGGCTTTCCATCTGGTCATAGAGCGCCTGCAAGGCCGTGGCCGTTTCATATGGCTCGGCCTCGGTCAGGCGATTATACGACAGCTCCAGCGCCGATTTTTCAGCCGCGTTGCTGGCCGAAGCGGCGTCGATCCGCGCCTCGATACGGCCGACATCGGCACGCAGTGTCGTCAGCTTGTCCACGGCCCCGAGCAACCCGCTTGACGAGGTCGTCGCAAGCGCCCTTTGGGCCGTCGCATCCCCGGCCAGCGCCCCTTCGGCAATAACGGCCGATTTGGCCAGGGCGGCCAGCAGGTCCCGAATTTCGGCACTGTCCGCCCTGACAGGCTGCGTCGCCACGTCGCCATCGCGCAACCGAAACGGACCCAGATCTTCGCTGGCGCCAAGGTAGCCCGATGTCTCGAACCCGCCGCCGGGTGCCCTGAACCAGTCATCAATCCGATCCGAGATCCCGGCAGCCGTGGTCTCGCCCGCGATCGCCGTCATCAGATCGGACAGGATGATGTCGGCATCCGCCAGCGCCGGCCCGTTCGTCGCGGCCCCCGCGAACAGCGCGCGCCCGCCAAAGCGCGTGTTCAGGTTCGACAGTGTGGCAGATAACCGTTCCCGCGCATCGACCGCAGTGGACTCTATCAGCCCCGCATTCTGCGACCCGATGGCGACGTGCAGAGTGCCGGACAGGGTTTCGGCCTGATCCTGGATGTTGCCCAGAACCGTCTGGGCGCCGCTCAGGATGGATGCGGCTTCGGTCACGCTCTGACCATAGGCTTCCTGCAGTTTCAGACTGTGTTGAACCCCCGCCAGCGGGCCGAAATCGCCCAACACATGGGTCGCCAGATCGGCCTTGCGGCCCGTCGACAGTTCAAGCCCCAGTCGCGCCATATCCTGTTTGATCTGCGTCGTCAGGTGGCGGGTCTGAAACACGCTGGCAAGATCACCGTAAGTCGCGAATGACATGTCCTGTTCCCTAGATTGCCAGAATGGTTTGCAGCATTTCGTCGACCGTCGAAATAACGCGCGCGTTGGCCGCATAGGCCTGTTCGATCTGCATCAGTTTCTGCATCTCGGCATCCGTATCCACGCCCTTGGAAAGCTCCATCTGTTGCAGGGTCTGCAGCTGGGACGCGGCAAATCCCAGGCGGGTTTCGCTTTGCAACCGGTCGGCACTGACACTTGACAGAAGGTCCGACGCCAGCCCGGCACTGGTCTGCGCTGCGGTCGAGAAACCACCCGAAGCGGAGAGGCGCACCGCGCCGAGCGCATCGATGAAGTCGTTGAACAGCCCCGCCCGCCCGACATCGCCTTGCGTCATGGCCCCAAGCCCGTCACGCAACCGCCACAGGGCACCGCCCTGTTCCGGGTCAACGGCAGCGTTAAGGGCAAGGCGTGCCGACAACGCCACCTCGTTCGCCGAATCGAAGACCGCGCCTGCATCGGTGAACAGGCCCGGATCGCCGGGCGCGCGCGTTGTATCCAGGGCGGGATCCTGAAACCGTTCGACAAGATCGCGTGCAAAACCATCGACCCGTTCCTGCGCGGTGACCGCCAGTTGGTCGCGCACCGAAAACTGAGCGGCCAACGCGCCGCCGGCGATCAGGCTGCGATCGCCGGTGGCATCCATCGGTTTCCCGTTGATGGTCAGCCCGGACAGGGCGCCCGTGGCCTGGGACCTTTCAGGCACGATCATACTGACCGGGCTGAACCCGAGTGTGGCGCTTTTTCCATCCAGCAGAACCGCTCCGCCGGATGTGACCAGGGCAACCGCACCATTTTCACGCGGCAATTGTCTGAGCGGCACGATCGGAGAGAGCGCGTCGATTGCCTGCTGCCGCAAGTCCATCAACCCGGACGGATCCGTGCCACGGGCCTGTGCCACCTGTATCTTCGCGTTAAGCGTCTGCACCTCTTCCAGCCCGGCATTCAATGTTGCCACCATACCTGCGATGGCATGATCCGCCTCCAGACGGGAATTCTGGATATGATCGGACATCGTGTTCAGATGCGCAGCAAGGTTCCCAGCCGCGCTCAGCACCGCTGACTGGCGGGTCTGGCTGTCCGGGCGGGCCGCAGCTTCGATCAGCGACGCTTCGAACTGTGCCAGCCGACCGGACAGAGACCCCGGCTGGTCGGGCGTTCCCACCACCCGTTCAAGACCTGCCAGGAATTGCTCTTGCGCCCCGTGATAACCAACCGCAGCATCCGCGACGCGGCGGTCGCCGGTCAGCACCTCATCCACCTGTCGCGTGACGCCGTCGACGCGGACGCCGCCGCTGGCGGGTGCCCGGGTCGACAGGTCGAGCGATCTGGCGCCATAGCCTTCCGTCATCGCATTGGCGACGTTGGAAGACACGAGTTCGGCCGCACGTGACGATGCGTAAAGGCCCGACAGGGCGTTGGTGAATGCGCTGGAGATGCTCATCGTTCAGACCATGACGTTCCTGTTGCCGCTATCGTTTGATATTGGTGGTTTCCTGCAGCATTTCGTCCACGGTCTGGATGACCTTGGCGTTCGAGCTATAGGCCCGCTGCGTTTGGATAAGGCTTGTCAGCTCGCCCGCCACATCCGTGGTCGACCCTTCACGGGCAAAACCCACGACCTCGCCGGTCGGGCCATCACCGGCATCCCACATGAAGAAGGAACCGCTGTCCGGGGACACCTGATAGGCCTGGTTCGAGATCGAGATCAGCCCGTTCGGGTTCGGAACATCGACCAGCGGCACCTGATAGATCGTGCGGATAAAGCCCGTGTCATAGGTTGCCTTGATATATCCATGTTCATCAATCTGGACCGCCGTCAGATTGCCGACGGGCGACCCGTTCTTGGTGATCGCCACAGGTGCGAAGCTGTCCGACAACTGGGTCAGTCCGTTCGGGTCACCAATCTTGCCGATGGTCAGTGACAACGGGCCACCTGCGACTGTCAAATCCAGCGTGCCATTCACCGGATCATAAGCCCCGCCGGACACCACCGCGACCGAAGCAAGCGAGCCGCCATCAGTGCGCGAGTCGTCGAAGGTCAGGGTGTATTCACCCACCTGTGCCCCGCCGGACGCACTGTCGGTGATGACCATCGTCCACTGGTTCGACGATCCTGTCGCAGGTACGACTGGCGTGAATGAGAAATCGAGTGTCTCAGACGTGCCGAGGTTGCCGAAATACTCCACCGACAACGGGCGGGCCGTGCCGACAGCGCCAGCTTCGGTTTCGACCGCCGGCAGGTTGACGCCAAGTTTCATCGTTGTCGTAGGGTCACCCGCCGTCTGGTTGGCGTTGATCACCACCGGTTCAAGTCCGACCCCCGTGTCGCGCGGAAATGTCGCCACGTTTCCATCGGCATCGGCAGGCCAGCCCAGCAGCACCAGGCCGGTTTCGGTTTTCAACACGCCCTCGGAATCTGTGCGAAACGATCCCGTTGTGGTCATCATCATCGGGCGTTCGCCGGGATTGGCGTGTTGATAGACCTCTTGCGTGACGGGCAACATACCGCGCCCGCCGATTGCGATGTCCATCGGGTTCGACGTCGAGATCAGCGGCCCATGTTCATCAATCAGGCGTTGCGTGGTCGTGCGCACACCGCCTGCGGAATACGTACCTGAACCCGCCAGCCCACCGATTACCAGATTCTGGAAATCCGCCGTCGCACGTTTGTATCCGAACGTCGATGAGTTGGCGATATTGTCCGAGATCGTGGCCAGTTTGGTTGCATGGGCGTTCAATCCGGCGACGCCGGCACTGAGTGAAGAGGAAATCGTCATGGTGCGCCTTTCTGCTGCATCAGCCTGTGTATTGGCACCATTGTTAGGGGGCCGGCGTTAACAGGGGGCTAACAGCTAAAATTGCGAGGAAATCACGGCAAGGCGGGGTCGCCGCGTCCGCCTAGCGCCCAGCGCGCAGCAGGATAAGTTCCAGCCGGTTGTTCCGCAGATCCATGACATTCGCCACCACGGGTTCGCGATCTGCGTGACCTGTCACGCGATGGATGCGGTCGGCGGGAAACGCGCTGCCCTCAAGCATCCTGCGGGCCTGGGTCGCACGCCCTGTCGACAGCATCCAAGCGGTGTTCTCGATCACCACGACCGGTTGGGCCGCAACATGGCCTTCGATGGCGACGCGGTTTTCAACCAATGCAAACACGCGTGAAATCATCGCGATCAGCTCGGACAGCAGCGCGGTGGGAAGGGTCGTTCCCGGTTCGAACAACGGGGCATCTTCCAGATCGAACAGTTCGACAAGCAACCCTTCATCCGTGACACGGGTGATAATATGGCGCGCGATATCGTCGCTGGCCATGCTTTCACCGCCGCGCGCAAGCAGCATGTCTTCCAGCTCTTCCAGGCGCGCGCTTTCGGCCGCGGCGTCATCCCCTGCGCCCCCATCATCCAGTGTGGGGTCGCGCGGCACCCCACCGGTCCCGGTTTGCGACAGCGTTTCTTCGACGAAAACGCTGTCCCCGCCGAACGACCCGTCGCCACCGCCGGAAACACGTGTCACAGGGATCGTTGGATTGAAGTAATCCGCGATCCCCTTGCGCTGCTTTTCCGTCGTTGCATTCAACAGCCACATCAGAAGAAAGAAGGCCATCATGGCGGTCACGAAATCGGCATAGGCAACTTTCCATGCCCCGCCGTGGTGTCCGCCGCCACTGACCTTCTTCACTTTCTTGATAATAGCCGGCGCATTTGCATTCGCGCGCATCTCACCACCTCGTCTTTCACCCGGGATCAGGGATAGCAGGGCGAGGTTGATACGCGCTTAACCTTTCAAATTGTTGGGAATTAGATACTTCACCTGTGAAGTGTCGCTTTTCCTTGACTTCATTTCAATCGCAACGATACCATTGCGGGGCAAACAGGATCGCCCCTTGCGGGCATTGAAACGAGGCTTCAGATGAACCAGCACAGCTCTGGGCGCGAG
This sequence comes from Alphaproteobacteria bacterium, assembly GCA_030424645.1. Lineage (GTDB taxonomy): Bacteria > Pseudomonadota > Alphaproteobacteria > Rhodobacterales > Rhodobacteraceae > Aliiroseovarius. Next base: position 3,114 of record JAUHWP010000106.1, on the reverse strand, counting down.
ATGACGCGCGCGGTGTCCGCCGTTGGCACCGAAACCCATTACATGCCCGGATGGGCCAATGATTTCGAGACCGAGGCCCTGCCCGGCGCGCTGCCGCAAGGGATGAACAGCCCGCAGAAATGCGAATATGGTCTCTATGGCGAACAGCTGTCCGGCACCGCCTTCACCGCCAACCCGCCCGAACGGACATGGACCTATCGCATCCGCCCGTCGGTGAAACACTCGACACGCTATATCAAGATCGACGTGCCCTATTGGAAGTCCGCGCCCAATGTCGACCCGGATGTGACATCTCTGGGCCAATACCGCTGGGATCCGGTGCCGACGGCTGACGGTCTGAACTGGATCACCGGGATGCGCACCATGACCACGGCGGGGGACGTGAACACGCAGGTGGGTATGGCATCGCATATCTATCTGGTCACCGAATCCATGGTGGATGACTATTTCTTCTCGGCCGATAGCGAACTGCTGGTGGTGCCGCAGGAAGGCAAGCTGCGGTTCTATACCGAGCTTGGGATCATCGACCTTCAACCGCAGGAAATCGGAATCATCCCGCGCGGGCTAGTTTACCGGGTCGAGCTTCTGGAAGGCCCGGCGCGCGGCTTTGTCTGCGAAAATTATGGCCAGAAATTTGAAATGCCGGGGCGTGGGCCGATCGGTGCCAACTGCATGGCCAACCCGCGTGACTTCAAAGCGCCCGTCGCCGCCTTCGAAGATCGCGAGGTGCCATCAACCATCACCGTCAAATGGTGCGGCCAGTTCCACAGGACCGAAATCGGGCAGTCGCCGCTGGATGTCGTCGCCTGGCACGGCAACTACACGCCTTACAAATACGACCTGACGACCTATTGCCCGGTCGGGGCGATCCTGTTCGACCACCCGGATCCGTCGATCTTTACCGTGCTGACCGCCCCGTCAGGTCAGCCGGGCACCGCGAATATCGACTTCGTGCTGTTCCGCGACCGCTGGATGGTGGCTGAAAACACCTTCCGCCCGCCATGGTATCACAAGAACATCATGTCCGAGCTGACATCTACGGCCAGTATGACGCCAAGCCGCAGGGCTTCGTCCCCGGCGGTGTCAGCTTGCACAACATGATGCTGCCGCACGGGCCGGACCGCGACGCGTTCGAAGGCGCGTCAAATTCGAACCTCGGGCCCGAGAAGCTGGAAAACACCATGTCCTTCATGTTCGAAACCCGCTTCCCGCAGCACCTGACGGCCTTCGCCGCGAACGAGGCCCCGCTGCAGGACGACTATATCGACTGCTGGGACAGCCTTGAGAAGAAGTTCGACGGCACGCCCGGTAAGAAATGATGACGCTGTACGGCTATTGGCGATCGACGGCGGCCTATCGGGTGCGCATTGCGCTGAACCTCAAGGGGATCAACGCTGCGCACGTCTCGGTGCATCTGGTGAAGGATGGCGGGCAACAACATACGCCGTCGTATGTCGCAAAGAACCCCGCCCATCTGGTGCCGTCGCTTGAACTCGACGACGGCATCGTCCTGACCCAGTCGCTGGCGATCATCGACTATCTTGAGTCGGTGCAGCCCGACCCGGCGCTTCTGCCCGCTGACCCGGTGGCCCGCGCAAAGGTGCTGGCCGCCGCACATGTGATTGCGATGGACATCCATCCGGTGAATAACCTGCGCGTCGTGTCCCATCTGGCCGACAGGTTTGGCGCCGATGCCGAAGCCAAGCGTCAATGGATGTGTCACTGGATGGACAAGGGCTTTGCCGCGCTGGAACAAATGGTGGCGAAAGACGGCAAATTTGCCTTTGGCGACACACCGACACTGGCGGATATCTGCCTTGTCGCACAATATTACAACGCACGGCGCTGGGGGTTGGACCTGACCCCTTATCCCCGCCTGACCGAGATCGAAGAAACCTGTCTGGCCCTGCCCGCCTTTGCCGATGCAAGGCCCGAAGCACAGCCGGATGCCGAATGAGGATGATATGAGCAAACTGAAGAAATCATGGGTGGACAGCGCGAACTCTGCCGATACGCCCTTTCCGCTGAACAACCTGCCCTATGGGGTGTTCTCCGTTGGTGACGACGAGCCACGCTGCGGGGTGGCCATCGGGGAGATGATCCTTGACATGCAAGCTGCCGAAGACGCCGGGTTGATCGAGATCGCCGACGAACCGGTTTTCGATGTGCCATTCTGGAACGAGTTGATGGAACTGGGATCGGACGCATGGACCGCCCTGCGCACGCGCCTGGAACAACTTCTGGCCGATGGGTCCGGCGAACAGGCCGCGGTCGAGCCGCTTCTGGTCGCGCAGGCCGATGCAGACCTGCATCTGCCGTTCCTTGTGTCCGAATACACCGACTTCTATGCCGGTCGCCAACATGCAGAAAACATGGGCGCGATCCTGCGCGGCACACCTGATCTGCCTGCCAACTGGCTGCATATTCCGATCGGGTATAATGGCCGCGCATCCTCGGTGGTGATTTCCGGCACCCCGATCCACCGCCCGAACGGTCAACGCAAGGCGCCCGATGCAGAAATGCCCAGCTACGGCCCCTCGGTCCGGCTGGATATCGAGCTTGAGATGGGCGCCATCGTCGGCAAACCGTCCGAGTTCGGAAAACCGATCACGGTGGATCAGGCGGACGACATGATCTTTGGCTATGTCCTTCTGAACGACTGGTCCGCGCGCGACATTCAGGCCTGGGAATACCAGCCGCTCGGCCCGTTCCAGGGCAAGGCCTTCGGCACCTCGATTTCCCCGTGGATCGTCACCGCCGCCGCATTGGAAGAGTTCCGCGCGCCGACGCCCAAGCGCGAGAAAGCGCTTCTGCCCTATCTCGACGGCACGAAGGACGGTCTTTACGACATTGACCTTCAGGTGCTGATCCAACCGGAAAGCGCGGACAAGGCCAGCATCATTGGCGAAACCAATTATACACGGATGTATTTTTCTGCTGCCGAACAACTGTGCCACCATGCGAATGGCGGTTGTCCAATGAACGTGGGCGATCTTCTTGGCTCTGGCACAATCTCGGGCCCGAACAAGACCGAATTCGGATCGCTGATGGAGATGAGCTGGATGGGCCGCGAACCCTTCACGCTGGACACCGGCGAAACCCGCACCTTCATCG